>DATEOX010000649.1:0-2448 GCA_035273585.1 Thermoanaerobaculia bacterium | reverse complement strand
GTGGTCGACGCAGCCGTCCAGGGTGACGTTGATGCTGAAGGTCAAGAGTCCCATGCGGGGAGTCTAAGCCATGCTTTTGCTCGCAGATGTCCTGCCGCCTGCGCTTGTCGGTCGAGACGATCCTCCGCCTGACCCCGGCGGTGCTGGGCTCGACCGTCGCCGTCTCCTCGATCGCCGGGTTGTGCGCCGCCCACGCGTTCCTCGACGACCAGGCGCTGCTGGCCGCTTGGCGCAGGACAACTGGAAGATCAGAGGCCGAAGCGCTTGGACGGCCCACTCCACGACCATGTCGAAGTGACCCGGCACGTAACGCGACAGCGCGGGGAACTCGCGGTCGCCGCCCGTGCGGCCGACGTAGTAGTTGTGGGTCGCGTCCGGAATCACGAGCAATTCGTAGTCGCGCGACCCGCCGCGTTTCAGCGCGGCCTCGAGTCGCGCTCTCGATTCCTCAGGAGGGATCGGCGTGTCGCGCGCGCCGTAGAGAGCCTGCACGCTTCCGGGCAAACGCTCGAAGTACTTCGTGACGTCGTACGTGAAAGCCTCGCGCAGCCATGGCCAGTCGGGGCTATCCTGCGGCGGAAGACCGCCGAGGAAATGCGCTGCCCACAGCTCGCGCTCGACCTTCTTGAACTCCGTTGCCAACTCGTTCCACCCTGCGCCAGTCTTGGCGTAGTCATCCATCATGTCGCGGATCCGCACGGCGCGATCGATCTCCGGTTGTGGATAGCCGTCCGCGCGCATCTGCAGAACGATCCGGGCACGCTCCTGCTCGAGGACTCCCATCGGTGCGGCCGTCGAGCGAAGTTGGATGAGTCGCACGTCCGTCACATGCTCGAGTGCCAGGGCGATGACCAAGCCGGCCTGACTTGACCCTGTGAGGCCAATCCGCTGTGGATCGATGTCGCTGCGCGTTCGCAGAAGGCGCACGCCCGCGACCAAGTCATCCGCGAGAGCGCTGAAATTGGCGCGCTCCCAGTCGCCTTTGGACGCGCCGGTGCCGCGTTTGTCGTAAGCCAGCGCCGCAATTCCCCGCCGCGCATAGGCCTCGGCCATGAAGCGAATTTGTCCGTAAAACCCGTTCCGCGTTTGCGCACCGGATCCGTGCGCGAACACCACCGCGGGATGCGGCCCCGCTCCGCGCGGCAGAAAGAGTGTGCCGGCGATCGTCGTTCCGTCGGCGCTGGAGAATGTCACGTGCTCTTCGTGAATGCGCGTGTCCCGCGGGACGACGCGCCCGTTCACGCGCATGCCCTCCACGCTCAACGCCACTCGATAAGCCAACGGTTCAACGCAGTAGAAGCACCGGCCCGCGACAAACTCAGTCGGCGAGATGTTGTAGAGGTACCCGGTGCGGCCGGAGGGAAGCTCCAGAAACCACGGCGCCCCGTTGGCGTTGTTGCGCGAGAACGTGAACGTGCGGCCGCCGCCGAGGTCGTAGGTGCCTTCGAAAGGCGCGAGGGATTGCGTAGGTGGAGATCCCGGTCGGATGACGAATGACGCCGGGTACTTCACGCCTCCCCGTGTGGCGATCCCGCGATAGCCGATGCCGGTCTGGCGCAGATCAAATTTCATGTCTTCGAACGCGAAACGAAGGCGCGGGCCATCGACGAGGATCGATCCGAGAGGAAAGCCGCCCACGCGCTCGTAGGGCTGCCACAGCGTGCCCTTCAGCGAACCATCCGCGTTGGTCTCGAGCTTGACTTGCGTGTACAGAAAATCGGGCGGGATGCCGAAACCGCCGCCATAGAAGCCCGCGTGCGGCCGTGGTGTGGCCGTCGTGCACGCAAAGGTGAGGACCATCACGTTCGCGAAGAACAACGGTTTGAGTCTCATCTGCATCATGGTCACGTACCATACGAACAGTTTCGTACTTTGTCAACGAAGGAGTTCGTACGAGCATCCGCTTCAGGCGATGGCCAGCGTATTTTCGGTCGATGTCTCGACGGAGTGATCAGCAAGAAGGATTCCTTACCTCAATCATGAGCCGTGCGTCGGAACTGGCGCTTTATGTCGTCGGCGGCCACGACGAACACGCCTTCACATCGTTGCGTTCAACGAGGAAGACCTCCCGAAGCTCCCTGCCGAAAGACGAATGCCCATGAAGCGCGTGCTCGACTACTGGCCGAAACCCCCTTCCCTCCCTCACCGACGCGTCGATCGTCGCCGTTGCAGCGAGCAGCCGATACGACGCGATCGCCACCTTCGATCAGAAGCTCGCGAGGCGCGCGAAAGCGCTCGGCGTCGCCACCTACTGGTAACCACCAATAACGCGACGTTCCACATGTTCCACGCGCGAGCTTGTGAGGCTAGTGAACCCTCACAAGCTGAAGGTGCGCGCGGTACGTGTCGGCAACCGTCCCGAAGCTGACGGCGTTCTGCCGCGCATTTTCTTCTGCGTTTCGCCTTCGCGCCTGCTTCCGCTAACCTCTTCTCCGTCCGCTTTCAGGT
>DATEOX010000648.1:0-2354 GCA_035273585.1 Thermoanaerobaculia bacterium | reverse complement strand
GGGGCTGCATGGGTTGGCACCCTATGTCGTGCTTTCGTGAGGGAGACGGAATTGAGAATTGAGAATTGAGAATTGAGAATGACGCTCCGCGTCGGCCAGCCTTTTTTCTCAATTCTCAATTCTCAATCCTCAATCCTCAATCCGTGTAGAACGATGAGACTCAACGTCCGCAAGACCTACAAGCTCTACATCAACGGCGAGTTTCCTCGCACCGAGTCGGGGAGGTATTACGTCGTGAAGAACGATTCGGGCGAGTTGCTGGCGAATGCCTGTCGTGGCTCCCGGAAGGACCTGCGCAACGCGGTGCAGGCGGCGCGGAAGGCGCAGGGGGGGTGGAGCGGGAAGACGTCGTACAACCGCGGGCAGATCCTGTATCGGATCGCCGAGGTGTGCGAGTCGCGGGCGGCGGAGCTGGCGGATGAGCTGCAGCGGCAGGGCTCCACCAAGGTCGACGCGAAGCGCGAGGTGGAGCGGGTGATCGACCGGTGGGTCTATTACGCCGGCTGGAGCGACAAATACCCGCAGCTCTTCGGCACGGTGAACCCCGTCGCCGGTCCGTATTACAACTTCACCGTCCCGGAGCCGACGGGCGTGGTCGGCGTCGTGGCGCCCGAGGAGCCGGCGCTGCTGGGGCTGGTGAGCCGCATCGCCCCGGCCGTGATCGGCGGCAACACGGTGGTGGCCATCACCTCCGAGTCGCGGCCGCTGGCGGCGATCACGCTGGGAGAGGTATTCGAGACGAGCGACGTCCCGGGCGGGGTGGTAAACCTGATCTCCGGGCTCAAGTCCGAGCTCGTCCCCTGGCTCGCCGCGCACATGGACGTGAACGCCCTCGACACGACCGGCGTCGCCGCCGCATCGATGCCCGCCGTGCAGAAGAGCGCCGCCGAAAACGTGAAGCGCCTCGTTCACTTCGACGGCGACGCCATCGGCTGGACCGACGAGCGGCGGTCGCAGTCGCCCTACGCGATCTTCGAGTTTCAGGAAGCGAAGACCGTGTGGCATCCGATTGGGATGTGAAACGGGATTGAGGATTGAGGATTGCCGACGCGCGAGCGTCATCCTCAATCCTTCATCCTCAATCCTCAATCCGTAAAACGAAAAAGCCCGCTCCCTGGCCGGGGGAACGGGCGCGGCGCGCTAGAGTGCGCCGACTGGGTCGCTGCATGTTGCGGATCAGCGACGGGCTTCAATCTAATCTCCGGGGCGCCGGGCGTCTCTACCTTTTTGGAAGCCTCAGCTACATCGCCGCGAGCTCGTGCGTTGCCACCATCAGGTCGATGCTCGTCACCAGCTCCGTCGACGCCTCGCGCGGGTGGAGCACTGACGTCCCCGCCGCGCGGCGCACGACATCCGGCGAGCGGGTGATGACCAGCACCGGCGGCGCGGCCGCGACCGCCTCGCGCAGCCGGCGCACGCAACTGATGGCCGTGATGGCCGGCACGTCGCCGTCGATCACGATGCCGTCGATCTGCGATACGGCGGCCAGGTCGATCAGCTCCGCGTCGGCCGTGGCCTTCGTCACCAGGTAGCCGGCGTCGCGCAACTGCACGGCCGTGGTCGAGGCGCCGGAGGTCTCAGTGCGCAGCAGCAAGTGCGGTACGAGTTGCATCGTTCTCTCCTTCGCGCAGCGCGCGCAGGGCGCGGCGGTTCATGCACCACATCCGGATGCGCCGGATCGCGTCATTGAGGTCGTCGCCCTTCGACAGGAACCCGTCCGCCCCCAGCTCCTCCGTCATCCGGGAGAGCTCGCCCGGCCCGCGGCCGGAGAAGAGGATGATCGGCGCCTTCGTGCGCAGCAGTTTGTGCGCGCCGTGCTGGAGCAGCGCCGAACCGGAGAGGGCCGGGAGGCTGAGATCGAGCAGGATGACATCCGGATCGATCCGCCGGACGGTGAGCGGCAGCGTGATCACCGAGGTTTGCAGAGTCACTTCGAAGCCTTCCACCTCCAGCAACTGCCGGAAGCCTTCGACGAGGTCAGGTTGGTCATCGACGAGCAGGACTCGTCCCGAGTTCGTTGTATTCATGATGTTGGACCCGGGCGGGGGTAGTCCAAGGGGCGGGCCAAGAGGTAAGTCGTTGAATTCGTTGGTTTATGCGGGGTGGGGAGGCTTCGGAAGGTGTCGTGAAACTGGGGAGATGTGCGGATTCTGGACGGTTGTCAGTTGTTAGTTGTTGGTTGTTAGTTGTTGGTAGGCGAGAACGACCAGACGTTCTACTAACTGTTGCGTCTCAGGACGTTGTTCTCATCGAGGCGACTGACTGGTGGATTGTACGCAAGAGCAGAGTGAGCGCGGTGGTGGTTGTAGAAGTGGAGGTAGGGCGGCAGCCACCGTTTGCGTTCGTCAGAGCTG
>DATEOX010000647.1:0-4468 GCA_035273585.1 Thermoanaerobaculia bacterium | reverse complement strand
CGGGGGCGGGAGGCGGAGAAGGAGCAGGATCACCGATCGGCTGGAGCGGCTCCGTCGGCGGCTCGTCCAGTACTGCCGTTACTCCGCTTTTTTTTTTAGGTCCTCTTCCGTCACCTTCTCGTGCGGCATCGTCTCGACGTTCACTCGTTCGTGCGCCGACGTCGGCTGGTCGGCCAAGTCATCGGCCGGAGCCGCCGCGAACGGCGTCACCACCGGCGCGATCGGAGGCGCCGGCGCGAGCGGCGCCGGCATCGGCTGCTCGAACGGCTCGACCTTCCCCTGCTGCTCATCCGCCTCGGTAGGGAGCTCCTCGGAGAAGCGGCCGTAGCTGTTCCCCATGCGCACTTTGGCCCCATGGGTCAGCGGCGCCACGCGGATGCGCTTGCCGTTGACGTACGTGCCGTTCGCGCTGGCGAGATCGTGCAGGACGAAGAACCCGCGCTCGAAGACGATCTCCGCGTGATGGCGGGAGACCTTCGGATCGCGCAGGATGATGTCGTTGCCCGGATCGCGCCCGACCGTGAACGGCCGGTGCGTCTGCAGTCGGTAGCTTTTCTCCGTGCCGTCGAGGCCGACGAAGAAGAGTTTGGCCATTGGCGCGAGATTCTAGCTCACTTGCTGCAACGGCTGGCGCCGCTGGATTTCCGTTACCAGCTCTTCCACCGTCACCGGCTTGGTCAGCCAGCAGCGGATGCGGGGGTCCATCGTCTCGGCGGCAGGCGCCGGCTGGCCGCTGATGACGATGATGGGGATGGACGACCAGGCGTCGGGTCCGAGCTTGTCCAGCACCTCGCCGCCGTCCATGAGGGGCATCAGCCAGTCGAGGAGCACCACGTCCGGCCGCTCGCGGGAGATCCGGTCGACCGCTTCCGCGCCGTTGGCCGCCAGCTTGACCTCGTAACCGCGCTGGTTGAGGCCGATTGCATACAGCCTCCGGACATCGGAATTGTCCTCCACGATGAGAACTTTCGGCTTGCCCACGGACGACGCAGGTGCAGGCGGTGTGCCTGCCGGGGCTATGTGCTATCCTCCGCGCGCTTTCACGCCATGAAAACCAAGAAACGCCTGCTCGACGGTCCCCGGATGAACCGAGCCATCCGCCGCATGGCCATCGAAGTCGTGGAGAAGAACCGCGGCCTCGACGACCTCATCATCGTCGGCATCCGCAGCCGCGGCGTCCCCATCGGCGAGCGGATCGCGAAGGAGATCGCGGAGATGGAGGGGCAGCCGGTCCCGTTCGGCATCCTCGACATCACCCTCTACCGCGACGACCTCACCACCATCGCTCCCCAGCCGGTGGTCAAGCCGACCAAGCTCCCCGAGCCGATCGACGACAAGGTCGTGGTCCTGGTCGACGACGTTCTCTACACCGGCCGCACGGTGCGCGCCGCGCTCGACGCGCTGATCGATTTCGGCCGGCCGAAGAAGGTCATGCTCGCCGTCCTCGTCGACCGCGGTCACCGCGAGCTGCCCATCCACGCGGACGTGATCGGCAAGACCGTTCCCACCGACGCCGAAGAGGTGATCAAGGTCAAGCTGGCGGAGACGGACGACGAGGACGAAGTGCTGATCATGGAGAAATAGGCGCCGCCTCAGATGCGCACCGCCAGCTCCGCACTCCGCTCCAAGGACCTCCTCGGCATCGAGCCGCTCACGGCGGAAGAGATCACCCTGATCCTCGACACGGCCGAGGGCTTCAAGGAGGTCAGCGAGCGGCCGGTGAAGAAAGTGCCGGCCCTGCGCGGGCAACTGGTCATCAACCTCTTCATGGAGGCCTCCACGCGCACCCGCGTCTCGTTCGAGATCGCCGAGAAGCGCCTCAGCGCCGACACCCTCAACTTCGCCGCCTCCGGCTCCGCCGTCGAAAAGGGCGAGACGCTCATCGACACGGCCGAGAACCTGATGGCCATGGCCCCGGACATGATCGTCATCCGCCACAAGTACCCCGGCTCGCCGAAGATGCTCGCCGAGCGGCTGCCGGCGGCGGTGATCAACGCCGGCGACGGCGCGCACGAGCATCCGACGCAGGCGCTCCTCGACGCCTTCACCATCCGCGAACGCCTCGGGCGCCTGGCGGGCGTCAACGTCTCGATCATCGGCGACATCGCCCACTCGCGCGTCGTCCGCTCGAACATCCACCTCCTGACGAAGATGAAGGCGAAGGTCACGCTCGCCGCGCCGCCGTCGCTCATGCCGGCGGAGATCGAGCGGATGGGCGTCCGCGTCGTGCACTCCATCGACGAGGCCGTCGAAGGGGCGGACGTGATCATGATGCTGCGCATCCAGCTCGAGCGGCAGGGAAAGCTCAGCTTCCCGTCCCTGCGCGAGTACTACAACACCTTCGGCCTGACCCGCGAGCGCCTGTCGCGGGCGAAGGAAGGCGTGCTCGTGATGCACCCCGGCCCAATGAACCGCGGCGTGGAGATCGCCTCCGACGTCGCCGACGGCCCGTGGTCGGTGATCCTGGAGCAGGTGACGAACGGCGTGGCCGTGCGGATGGCGGTGCTGTACCTCCTCGGCGGCGCGCACGGAGCAGAGTGATGGGATTCAGCCTCTCGCCCCTTTCTCAATTCTCAATTCTCAATTCTCAATTCGCTTTCTCATGAACATCCTCATCAAAAACGGCCGCGTCGTCGACCCGAGCCGCGACATCGACGCCAAGCTCGACCTCCTCATCGAGAACGGCGCGATCGCGCGCGTGGACAAGCGGATCACCGCCGACACCGAGACGATCGACGCCGAGGGGCTGATCGTCGTGCCAGGGCTGATCGACATCCACACCCATCTGCGCGAGCCGGGGCAGGAGCACAAGGAGACGATCGCCACCGGCACGCGGGCCGCCGTGGCGGGCGGCTACACGGCCGTCTGCGCCATGGCCAATACCGTCCCGCCGAACGACGAGCGGGCCGTGACCGAGATGATCATCGCCGAGGCGGCGCGGCATGGCGACTGCCGGGTCTATCCGATCGGGGCGGTGAGCAAGGGACTGAAAGGGGAGGCGCTGGCGGAGATCGCCGACCTCCGCGCGGCGGGCTGCGTCGGCGTGAGCGACGACGGCAAGCCGGTCTACAACGCCCAGCTCATGCGCCGCGCGCTGGAGTATTGCTCCATGCTCGGCATCCCCGTCATCGCCCACGAGGAAGACGCCGACCTCAACGAAGGCGGCGTGATGCACGAGGGCTACTACTCCACGCTCCTCGGCCTGGGCGGCATCCCCGCGGCCTCCGAGGAGACGCTCGTCGCGCGGGACGTGATCCTGGCCCGGATCACCGGTGCACATCTGCACATCGCCCATCTCTCGACCGCCGGCGCGGTGAACGCGGTGCGCGAGGCGCGCGCGCAGGGCGTCAACGTCACCTGCGAGGTGACCCCGCACCACATCGCGCTCGGCGACGACGCAGTGCAGTCCTTCTCCACGAACCTGAAGATGAATCCGCCGCTGCGTTCGGAGGAGCACCGCGAGGCGGTCATCGCCGGCATCGCCGACGGCACGGTCGACGCGATCGCCACGGACCACGCGCCGCATCACTTCGACGAGAAGAACGTCGAGTTCGATCTCGCCCCGTTCGGCGTCATCGGCCTGGAGACGGCGTTCCCGGTCTGCTACGAGCACCTCGTCATCGCGGGACACATCGACCTCACGCGCCTCGTCGACCTCATGTCCTGCGGCCCGGCGCGCATCTTCAATCTGCCCGGCGGCTCGCTCGCGCCGGGCAAGCCGGGCGACGTGACGATCCTCGACCTCGATGCGCCGTACGAGGCGGCCCAGCCGTTCTTCTCCAAGGCCGCGAATTCGCCGTTCCTCGGCCGGACGTTCCGCGGCCGCGCTGTGACGACGATCGTCGGCGGCACGGTGCGCTACTCCGCCGCCCCCGCCGCCCGCCCGGCCCCGAAAAAGAAACGCAGATGAACGCCAAGCGGGTGGTGATCGTCGACGACTCGCCGGCCTACTGCGACCTCTGGTCGAACTTCATCCTGGAGCGCTACCCCGACACGGCGAAGGTCGAGGCCTACGCCCATCCCTACGAGGCGCTGCCCAAGATCGACGCCTCCATCGACCTCCTCATCGTCGACCTGGAGATGCCTGGCATGGACGGCAAGAAGTTCGTCGACTACGCCACGCAGAAGGGCCTCTCCCCGCGCCGCATCGTCGTGACGTCCTCCCACTCCGCCGACGAGCTCCACCAGCGCTTCCGCATCGGCGAGACGATCGCCGTGATCAACAAGACGGAGGCCAAGCAGATGGAGGCGTTTTTGATGATCATCGATTCGGTGATGAGAAGGTAACGATGAACGATGAAGGATGAACGATGAACGAAACCGGGCAGGCGGCCGTTCATCGTTCATCCTTCATCGTTCATCGTTATCTATAATGCCGTCCCGTGACCGTGCAGCCCCAGCAGCCTCCCGCGACACAAGTCCCGACGCTGAACGACCTCCTCATCTACATGGCCAAGCAGCAGGCCTC
>DATEOX010000646.1:0-2980 GCA_035273585.1 Thermoanaerobaculia bacterium | reverse complement strand
AGGCGGTAGGTGATGGCCTGCGTCGGCCACTTGGAGTAGCGGAAGATCGCCTTCTCCGCCGTCTTGCAACTGGCCCGCTTTCCTTCACTGAGTGTCGCGTCGCGGCAGGAACCGGGCTGGAAGTCGACCACCTGCGAGAAGAGATCGACCGCGTCGTCGTACGACATCCGCCCGGTGTGGATTCCGGTGTCGATGCGGACGCGGAGGTCGCGATAGAGCTTCCCCTGCAACTGGTAGAGCCGTTCCTCCGGTGTGTAGAAACCGTTCGGCGCGCCCGGCTGCGGCTCCGCCATCAGCGCCTCGGCGTAGAGTCCCCAGCCTTCGGACGGCATCGAGTCCTCCCACATCGAGGAGGAGTCCTCGACGGCGCCCGGCGTGAGCCAGCGCACAGGCGATGGCTTGTCCGCCTGCAGGACCTTGTAATACCAGTCGTGACCGGGGAAGCCCTCGTGCGCGGAGAGGTCGGCCAGCGCGGAGCGGTTGTTCTCCCGCAGCAGCGCCGGATCGTTGTCCGTCGGGCTGACGTAGTAGCGCCCCACGCCGGTCGTCTTGAACGGCGGCGCCGGGTAGTACGCCGCGCCGTCGATGGACGCCCGCAGCGGCGGCGGCGTCTCGACCACTTCCAGCTTGTAGTCCGCCGGCACGTCGAAGAGGCCGGTCTTGCGCGAGTAGTCCACCAGGCGGAAGGCGGCGTCGCTGTACCACTGCACCATCTCCGCGTCCGACTTCGGGTAGTCCTTCCCGAGCTGATCGAAGACCGCGCGGACGGCCTGCTTGTCGTCCGCCGGCAGCGGCCAGCCGTGCTTCGTCCCGATCTCCCGCGCCAGCGCAACCATGTCCCGCTGCGTCTGCTCCACGATCGGCCACGCCTCTTCATGAAGCTGCGCCGGCGTCTTGTCGACGCGCAGGTTGTTCTTCAACGCCCAGGCGTACTCCGTCTCGCCGAAGGCGTACCGGTCGCCGCCGAATTCTTTCTTGATGCCTGCCTCTTTGGTTGCATCATCAAAGAAGGTGGATGCCACGAAGTTGCGGAAGTCGGTGTACGCTTTCGCCGCCTTCGTCGATCCTTCCCTGATCTGCGCCAGCAGTTCATCGCGCTGCGGCCCGGCGGCGATCCGCTCCTCGGCCAGCTTCGGCAGCGTGCCTTCAAAGTACTTGGCCGTGCTCTCCGAGGTCGTGATGCCGTTGCGGAAAAGCATCCGGAAGTCGGCCGTGTTCTTCGCCTCGATGCCGGCGCGCATCTGCGCCTGCGCGTTGGCCATGTACTGCGGGATGGCGTTCAGCCGGTTGATGACGAGCGCCCATTCCTCGGGTGTGCCGTAGGTCGTGCCTCCCGTCTGCGTCATGCCTTGCAGTTGAAAGTCGATCGCGCGGAACGGCTCGTCGGTGTAGGTGTCGACGGAGCGGTGCTGATGCCTGCGCACCTGGTGGAGATGGAGCTGATAGCGGATCTGCGCCAGCGCGACGTCGCGGTCGATGCTCTGCGGCGCCGCCTCGAGCTTCTGCTGCGTCTCCGTCAGCCAGCGGTCCTCGGCGTCGAGCGCCGCCTGCGAGTGGTCCCGCAGCCGCCCATCCGCCTCCTTCAGCGACGGATCGAGCCCCGCGCCGCCGAGGTAGGTGTTCACGCTCGGGTTCCGGCGGAGGAACTCGATCACGTAGGAGTGGACGAGCGGCGCCGCATCGGCGGCGGGTGCGGCCCCGTTCGCGGGCGCTTTGGTCTCGGTCTGGTTCATGTCGCAGGCGGCGGTCAGCAGTAGCGGAAGGAGAAGCAATCGACGCATGGCGCCGGAGTCTAGCAGTGCGGCGGCGCGCATCGCGCCCAACCCGGCAACTCAATTGCAAATAAGTCCCTCGTCAGGAGGAACTTTATGTCGAACTCATCCGAGAATCGCCCGAACGCGATGAACACCAATTCCGGCTCCGGCACCACGTCCCGCATGGGGGGCGCCGGCACGAACACGAACATGGGCAACGACCGTCCGGTCGGCATGACCAGCGCCAGCGAGTCCGAGGGCGTGATGGGGCTGCTGCAGAAGGTCGGCATCGACGAGGCGACGGTGCAGTCGACCGTGCAGCACTGGCGCAGCCAGCTCGGCACGAACGTCGGCAAACAGATCGAGGAGGCGGACCTGCTCGAGTTGCTCGACAAGGCGCGCGACCTGGCCCGCGGCTCGGCCTCGCGCCTGAAGTCGTCCGCGCAGTCGAACCCGACGATGTTCTATGGCGGCGTGGTCGCCCTCATCGCCGGCGCCGGCCTGCTCGCCGCGGCCGCGAAGGGCGGCAGCGAGGAGTCGCCGTCGACGAACAAGACCGGCGGCGATACGCCGTCCGTCCTGGTCTGAATGCACCGCGTGACGTTGTCGTGAACTGTCGCGGCCGCACCTTGCGGCCGCGACCGTATGCGGCGCCTCATGCCGCATGCGACGTGCCCTCGTCCTCGGCAGTCTCACCCTCGCCGCCCTCGACATCACCGACGCCATCGTCTTCTGGTTTCTCTACCGCGGCGTGATGCCGATGCGCATCTTCCAGAGCGTCGCCGCCGGCCTCCTCGGTCGCGACGCCGCCATCCACGGCGGCCTCCGCACCGCCCTCCTCGGCGCCGCCCTGCACCTCTTCATCGCGACCTGCATCGTGCTGACGTACTACTTGGCGAGCTTGCGCCTGCCTCTGCTCGCCCGCCACCCGGTCCTCTGCGGCCTCGCGTACGGCGTGGCGGTCTGGCTGGTGATGACGTTCGTGGTGGTGCCGCTGTCCGCCGCCCAAGGCGGGCGCCTTACGCTGCCCGTGGCGCTCAACGGGGTGGTGGGGCACATGTTGTTCGTGGGACTGCCTGCGGCGCTTGCGGCGCGACGTTCACTCACAACCGCGGTCCGCGTCGGCGACGTGAATGCCACAACGAGAGAAGCTCGACCTGCGACTGCTGGTTGATCCGGTAGTACAGAATGATGCGGTGACGCATCAACCGCGGCCGAGCCGGCGA
>DATEOX010000645.1:0-3116 GCA_035273585.1 Thermoanaerobaculia bacterium | reverse complement strand
GCGGAGTTCGAGGCGTCGACGCCGTACCTCTACTCCACGTACGAGCGGGAGAACGAGGCCGATCCGACGAGCCGGCGCAAGGTGATCATCCTGGGCTCGGGGCCGAACCGCATCGGGCAGGGGATCGAATTCGACACCTGCTGCGTGCACGCGTCGTTCGCGCTGCGGGAGATCGGCTTCGAGACCATCATGATCAACTGCAATCCGGAGACGGTCTCGACGGACTACGACACGTCCGACCGGCTCTACTTCGAGCCGCTCACGCTCGAGGACGTGCTGGAGATCGTCGAGCTGGAGAAGCCGGAGGGTGTCATCGTGCAGTTCGGCGGTCAGACGCCGTTGAAGCTGGCGAAAGCGCTGGCCGATGCGGGCGTCCCGATGTGGGGCACGTCCGTCGACTCCATCGACGTGGCCGAGGATCGGGAGCGCTTCGGCGAGCTGGTGAAGCGGCTGGGGATCCCGGTGCCGGCGCACGGCGCGGCGACCACGGAGGCGGAGGCGATCAAAGTCGCGCAGCAGATCGGCTTCCCGGTCGTGGTGCGCCCCTCCTACGTCCTCGGCGGGCGAGCCATGGCCATCGTGTACGACGAGGAGAGCCTGCGCGAGTACATGGAGCTGGCCGTCGAGGCGGCGCCCGGCCATCCGATCCTCATCGACCGCTTCCTCGAGGACGCCATCGAGATCGACGTCGACGCGGTCTCGGACGGGCGCGACATCGTGGTCGCCGGCGTCATGGAGCACATCGAGGAGGCGGGCATCCACTCCGGCGACTCGACGACGGTCATCCCGCCGTACATCATCGGCCACCGCGAGCAGGACCGCATCCGGCGCCGGACGATCGAGCTGGCCAGGGCGCTGAACGTCATCGGCCTGATGAACGTCCAGTACGCGATCCATCAGGGCGAGCTGTACGTGCTGGAGGTCAACCCGCGCGGCTCGCGCACCGTGCCGTACGTCTCGAAGGCCACGGGCGTGCCGTTCGCCAAGATCGCCGCGAAGGTGATGGCCGGCCAGTCGCTGCGCTCCCTCGGCCTGACCACCGAGCCGCGCGTGGACGGCTACTTCGTCAAGGCGCCGGTCTTCCCCTTCAACCGCTTCCCGCGCGAGGACACGGTGCTCGGACCGGAGATGAAGTCGACCGGCGAGGTGATGGGCTCCTCCTCGGCGTCGTTCGGCGAGGCCTACGCGAAGGCGCTCCTCGGCGCGGGCGTGCCGCTGCCGCTCGGCGGCACGGCGTTCATCAGCGTGAACGACAACGACAAGCGCCCGCTGGTCATCCAACTGGCGAAGGAGCTCTCGACGCTCGGCTTCCGCCTCATCGCCACCTCCGGCACGCGCGACTTCCTGACTCGGAACGGCGTGGACGTCGGCGTCGCCTGGAAGGTGCACGAGGGCGAGCGCCCGAACATCGTCGACCGAATGATCAACCGCGAGGTGACGCTGGTCATCAACACCCCGCTCGGCCGCTCCGCGTTCTACGACGACACGTACATCCGCAAGACCGCCCTGCACCTCGGCATCCCGTGCATCACCACGCTCTCCGCCGCGGCGGCGTGCGTGGAGGGGATCCGGGCCATTCGCAACGGGGAGTCGACCATCGCCGCGCTGCAGGAACAGCATGCGGCGCGGCTGGCCGCGCGCTAGCGGGCACGGCCCGCCACGGTGGTCGGCCAAGCCTCGGCGACCGTCATCGCTCGAATTGGCCTCGCCGCGCGCTAGAATCCTCCGGCAGCAATTCCACCCCGCATGACGTATCGAGCTTTCGTTGCTTCCACGCGCGAGGACCTCGCCGCGCATCGGGACCGCGTCGTCGCCGGGCTGCGGCGGGCGAAGATCGAAGTGGACCCGATGGAGTCCTGGGGCGCCGGTCCTGAGGCGCCGCACACCTTCTCGGCCGCGAGCCTGCGCGGCTGCAATCTATGCGTCCTGCTCGTCGCCTTCCGCCGCGGCACCATCCCTCCCGGCCGGCGCGAGAGCATCACGCAACTCGAGTACCGCGAGGCGCGCCGGCTCGGCATCGACGTCCTCGTCTACCAGCTCGACGACGCGGTCACGGATTGGCCGCCGGAATTCGACGACCGCGGACGCGATCCGGAGATCCGGCGCTGGCGGGAGGAGTTGCGCACCGATCACATCGTCAAGACGTTCGGACCGTCGCCGGCATCGATCGAGCTGGAAGCGGACATCGCCCGCTGGGTGGTCGACACGGAGTCACGCCGCGCACGGCGGTTCCGGCGCAGCATCTACACGGTGATGGGCGCCGCGCTGGCCGTCCTTCTCACGGCGCTCCTCTCGCTCGCGACGCCCGCACAGCGCATGCGGTTCCTCTCGCACTTCCTGCCGCTGCACGATCCGGCAGTGTTCAATCATGGGCAGGACGGCTACGAGATCGCGCGCGTCCTGACGTACGCGGCGCAGGGACACGAGACGGACTTCAGCGAGGAGATCCGCGGCACCACGGAGTCGATGGACCTGCTGGTGAACAACGCGGCGCTCACCCACCTGCGGTACAGGCCGGACTTCGAGTCCATCCTTCGACGCGGCGCGCGAGTGCGGATCATCATCTGGGACTTCTCGCCGTCGAACGTCTGCTACGAGCCGTTCTGCGAGGCCATCGGCCAGGAAGTGACCGGCAACCGCGGCGATGCGCTGCAGTTCTACAAGGACCTCATACGATTGCGCGAGGAGGTCCGGCGCGACCGGCGGACGTATCACGGCTCGCTCGACTTCCGCGTAAACCCGCGGCCGCTCTTCTACACGATGTGGGTGCGCGACTGGGACCGCCCCGGAACGGCCCTCGGACATCTCGCCGTCCACCTCTACCAGGGACAACCCACGTGGCCGACGATGCGCGTCTCGCCGCGATCCAGCCCGGTGATGCTCGCCAACCTCCACGCGGAGTTCGAGCACGCCTGGAAGACGTCGTTGACCGACGTGCCCGCTACGCCACCACGTTGACGTACGCCCGCGTCGCGGCGAGCTCCGTCTTGAACGGCGTCATGGCCCTAATGATGTAGAAGAAGCGCTTGCCGATGGCGGACTTCTGGGCGGCGCCGGAGAGCTGGCGGTGGGGGCGGGCGGTGCCGGGCTTGCGGGAGCGGAAGATGGTCTGGGTG
>DATEOX010000644.1:0-2068 GCA_035273585.1 Thermoanaerobaculia bacterium | reverse complement strand
CCCGGTGGAGAGCGACTCCGCCTGGCGCCGTGCCGGCCGCGAGGAAGCGCTGCGAGGCCGGCTGTGAAGTTCGTCGCCCGCCACGACGGCGTGGAGTACCAGGTCGACGTCGAGCGCCACGGCAGCGGCTATCAGGTCTGCATCGACGACCGCTGCGTGATGGCCGACATGGTCGAGGCCGGGCCGTACGTCCGCTCGCTTCGGCTGGAGGACGGCACGCAGATCAGCCTCCTCCATCACCGCGACGGCAACACGCACGAGATCTCGATGATGAACGCCGCGGTACGGATCGAGCTCGTCGATCCGCTCGCCCTTCGCCGCAAGAGCCGCGAGGACGAGACGGGCGCCGGCGGCGTGATCAAGGCATTGATGCCCGGCCGCATTACGCGCGTCCTGGTGAGCAAGGGCGATGCGGTGCGCAAAGGCACCGGCCTGCTCATCCTCGAGGCCATGAAGATGGAGAACGAGATCCAGGCCACGGCGGACGGCGTGGTCGAGGAGCTGTTCGTCACGCAGGGGCAGACGGTGGAGGCGGGGGCGGAGCTGGTGTCACTGTCGTCCTGAGCCGCGAAGACGGCGAAGGATCTCCTCGCGCTTGCCGGGAGATTCTTCGCCGTCTGCGCGGCTCAGAATGACAATGTGCCAGAATTCGGCTCATGTCCACCATCGATCCGTTCTCGGCCGGCGCCGTCGTAGATGACTATCGCTTCGTGGAGCGCATCGGCGCCACGGTGTGGAAGGGCGTCGACGTCCGAAACGAGCGGCAGGTCGCGGTCAAGATCCTGACCAAGCAGCTTCCGCGAGACGCGACGCGCCGCGAGACGCTGGTGCGCGAGACCCGCCTCGCGGCGGCCATCTATCACGCGTTCGTCGTTCCGATCATGGAGATCGCGGTGGCCGGCGACGCCCTCCTGATGGTGATGGAGTGGTTCGAAGGGGAGCCGGTCACGAACCACGTCCACGGCCAGCCGATGTCCCGCGCGGACTTCTTCCGCTCCGCCGCGCAGCTCGTCGAGGCGGTGAAGTTCCTGCACGCGAAAGGCATCGTTCACGGCAACCTGAACGGCGACTCGGTCATCATCGCCGGCGATGGGCGCCTGCGCCTCGGCGGCCTGAACATCGCCAACCTTCTCCGCCGCGAAGGCCGCTCCTCGGAGTACGCGCAGAAGGGGAGCGATCCGCGCAGCGTCGCGTACATGGCTCCCGAACAGATCACCGGGCAGGTGATCGACGACCGCACGGACATCTTCTCCCTCGGCAGCGTCTGCTACGAAATGGCCACCGGCGCGCTGCCGTTCGCCGGCAAAACGGCGGCGGACATCGCCCGCCTGGTCGTCGACGGCAAGCCGGTGCCGCCGAACACGGTCAATCCGCAGATCGACAACGCCATGATGGCCATCCTGGGCAAGTGCCTCTACAAGGACCCGTTCAAGCGGGCCAAGGAGGTGAAGGCGATCGGCGAGGAGATCGCCAGGTTCGACGCCGAGGCGGCGAGGTTCATGACCGAACAGGCGACGCGCGTCGTGTCGGTGTCGGCCGCCGCCGCGGCGAGCACGAAGCGCCGCGCGCTGCTGCTCCTCGCCGACGCCGCGGAAGGTGACGACTCCGGCGTGCAGGTGCAGCAGCTCGTGGGCGAGGCGGCCCTGCTCTTCGACGGCACGGTCGCCGATCCGTTCAGTGCGAAGGTCGTGGCCGAGATGCCGTCCATCGACAGCGCCCTCGAGGCGGCGCGCAAGGTGGAGTTCGATCTCTCGCAGGCGGAGAGCCCGCTGCCGGTGCGCCTCCTCCTCCACGGCGGCGAGGTGGAGACGAAGGATGGCGCGCTGGTGGGCGAGGCGATCGATCGCGGGCTGGATGTGTTGCAGCAGTTGCCGCCGCAGCGGCTCTTCATCTCCGAGGCGTTCGTGAAGGACGGCCGCGGCAACGCGCGGCTGCGCGACGCCGGGGCGAAAGCGGGGGTGAAGCTTTTCGAGATCGTGCCGCCCGAGCCGGACATCCCGCCGATCACCACGGACGAGCTGGAGCAGATCGCGGCCGAGGAGGCGGCGAAGGAGCAGGCCGCCGTGGC
>DATEOX010000643.1:0-2867 GCA_035273585.1 Thermoanaerobaculia bacterium | reverse complement strand
CAACGAGCTGTGGCACAAAGGAGCGACGTCCGGCAACACCCAACGCGTGGTCGACATCACCCCCGACTGCGACCGCGACGCGCTCGTGGTCAGCGTCATCCCGACGGGTCCCGCCTGCCACACCGGCGCGGCGTCCTGCTTCGCCGCCCTCCCCCTCCCGCCCCTCGAACGCCTCATGTCCGTGCTCCGCGACCGCCACACCCAGCGACCCGACGGCTCGTACTCGACGTACCTCTTCAACGCAGGCCGCGACAAGATCCTGAAGAAGGTGGGCGAAGAGGCGACGGAAGTCGTGATCGCCGCCAAGGGCGACGACCGATCGCGCCTCGTCTCCGAGCTGGCCGACCTCGTCTACCACCTCTCCGTGCTGATGGTGGACGCCGGGGTCGGGTGGGAGGAGGTGGGGGAGGAGCTAGGGAGGAGGGGGTGAGTCGGGACCCCAGACCGACGTGAGGTCGATCTCGACGGCATCGAAGGGAACCGCACGGACTTTGTCTTCACCGCCGTACACGCCTGCGAGCAGCCAGTGCTCGCTTTCCAACGTGAAGACCTGCAAGGTGCGGGAGATGGGATCGATCACCCATGCGTAGGGAACGCCGTGGTCCGCGTAGATGGGGAGCTTCTTGCGGAGATCGAACTGGGTCGTAGAAGGCGAGAGGATCTCGCACACCCAGTCTGGCGTGATCACAAAGCGGTGATCGTCGGGAACCTCAGGCATGCGCTCGCGGCGCCAGCCGGCGAGGTCCGGCACGGTCACGTTCGTGCCGAGGTGCAGCTCCGGTTCATCGAAGATCCACCAGCCACCAGGGCCACCTTCACCGAGATCGAAAGGAGGGCCGATTCGCATTCCGAGGCGTGACGCAACCCGGATATGCCGCCCCGACGGCCGCGGCCACGTGTACAGCTCCCCATCCACCAGCTCCGCGATCATGTTCTGCGGAGCCCTCAGCAGATCCTCGTATGTGGCGTGTCCGCGCGCCCGTGCCGCCATGACCCACTTATGCTAACGTACCGGCCCCATGCCCATCGACCAATCCCTCATCGATGAAGCGAAAATTGCCCGGGAGAATGCCTCGGCGCCCTTCTCGAAGTTCAAAGTCGGCGCGGCGCTCAGGACGAAACAAGGCAAGGTCTTCCACGGGTGCAACGTCGAGAACGCCACCTATGGTTTGACCGTCTGCGCGGAGCGCGTGGCGCTGCTCTCCGCCATTGCGGCGGGGGAGCGGAAGTTCGACGCGGTGGCCGTCGTCACCCAGAGCGATGAGCCGTCGACGCCGTGCGGGCCGTGCCGGCAGTTGATGTGGGAGTACTGCGGCGACATCGACGTGGCGCTGGCCAACCTGACCGGCCAGCGCATCGACTACAAGCTCTCCACCCTTTTCCCCCACCCTTTCAACTTCTCGCTGGAGGACTGATTTGCGCCGTATCGCCGTCCTGACCGCGATTGCCCTCGTGGCCGTCGCCGCTCACGCCCGTGAAGCCGACATCCTCATCACCGGCGGCACCGTCCTGACCATGGCCGGGCCGAACATCGAGCGCGGCTCCGTCGCCATCGCCGACGGCCGCATCGTCGCCGTCGGGCCCTCGTCCCAGATCGACAAGCAGTACACCGCGAAGACCACCATCAACGCCAGGGGGATGGCCGTCGTGCCGGGCTTCGTCAACGCCCACACCCACGTGCCGATGACCCTCTTCCGCGGCATCGCCGACGACCGCGACCTGATGGACTGGCTGCAGAACTACATCTTCCCCGCCGAGGCGAAGAACGTGGACCGGGAGTTCGTCAAGTGGGGGACGCGGCTGGGGGCGCTGGAGATGATCCAGTCCGGCACGACGACCTTCGCCGACATGTACTACTTCGAGTCCGACATCGCGCGGGAGACGAAAGCCGCCGGCCTGCGCGGCGTCCTGGGCGAGACCATGATCGATTTCCCCGCGCCGGACAACAAGACGTGGGAAGCGGCCATGGACTACAGCATGAAGTTCATCGGCACGTGGAAAGGCGATCGCCTGATCACGCCCGCCATCGCGCCGCACGCGCCGTTCACCGTCTCCGCCGATCACCTCAAGCAGGTGCGCGAGCTGGCCACGACCCTCGGCGCGCCGATCCTGATCCATGTCTCGGAGACGAAGGCCGAGCAGGAGCAGATCGCGAAAGAGCACAACGGCATGACGCCGACGCAGTACCTCGACTCGCTCGGCTTCCTCGCTGATGACGTCGAGATCGCGCACGGCGTCTGGCTGACCGCGGACGACATCAAGACCCTCGGCGCGCGGAAGGTCGGCGTGGGCCACTGCCCGGAGAGCAACATGATGCTCGCCTCCGGCATCGCGCCGGTCGTCGACATGCGCCGCGCCGGCCTCGACGTCGGCCTCGGCACGGACGGCCCGGCCGGCTCGAACAACAACCTGGACATGGTCGAGGAGATGGCCAGCGCCGCGCGGCTGCAGAAGATCGGGACGAAGGACCCGAAGGCGCTCAGCGCGCGTGACGTACTGGAGATGGCCACCATCGGCGGCGCGCGGGCCCTGAACCTCGCGGACAAGATCGGCACGCTGGAGAAGGGGAAGCGGGCGGACATCGCCATCGTCGACCTGCAGACCGCGCGCTCGCAGCCGGTCTACTCCGTCGAGTCGGCCATCGTCTACGCGGCCTCGGGCGGCGCCGTGACGACGACCATCTGCGACGGGAAGATCCTGATGCGCAACCGCAAGGTGCTGACGGTGGATGAGCCGTCGACGCTGGCCAAGGCGAAGGAGTACCGCGACAAAGTCCTGGCCAGCCTGAAGAAGAAATGAGGCGCGGCCCGCTTCTGGGGCTCCTGGCGCTGCTCGCCGCGTGCCGCACGGCCCCGCCCCCTCCCCCC
>DATEOX010000642.1:0-9958 GCA_035273585.1 Thermoanaerobaculia bacterium | reverse complement strand
GTCTCTACATGAACCCTCCGACCCAGGCGCTGGTCCTGTGCGTTGACGAGAAGTCGCAGATCCAGGCGCTGGATCGAACGCAGCCCATCTTTCCGATCCGTCCAGGACAGGCCGAGCGTCGTACTCACGACTACGCTCGCTACGGAACGACCTCGCTCTTCGCGGCGCTCGATCTTGTTAGCGGCAACGTGATCGGCGAGTGCCATCGCCGACACCGGAGCGTCGACTTTCGGCACTTCCTCGACACCATTGAAGCCGCCGTGCCGGCCGACCTGGATGTCCATCTGGTTCTCGACAACTACGGCACGCACAAGTCACCGACCATTCGGCGCTGGCTTGCCAAGCGGCCCCGATTCATCGTGCACTTCACGCCGACCAGCGCTTCCTGGATGAATCTAGTCGAACGTTTCTTTGCGACGCTCACCGAAAAGCAAATACGCCGCGGGACCTTCAGGAGCACGCGACAGCTCGAAGCCGCCATCAAGAACTACTTGCACCTCTACAACGAAGATCCTCGTCCCTTCGTCTGGCACAAAACGGCCGACGAGATCCTCGAATCCGTCGGACGATTTTGTCAGCGAATTTCTGACTCAGGACACTAGTTCGGCGCGCAACCGAATGTGCACGGATTCGAAGACCAAGGACATGGCGGAGCGTAGCCGACACAGCGCGGTGACGAAGCACCCAGCCACGTACAGGTTGCACCCGATGCACGGACTTGTCGGCGGGAGATATGGCGGCCCGTAGATCGCCGAGGCGACGACGATCGCGGTTTCTCCCCACGAAGGCCCGGCGCTGCAGTTGTATCTGAAGAAGCATTCGTCATGACACGAGCAGCAGTCTTGAACTTGGGGAAGAGCCTTTCCAGACAATCCGGAATCATGTCGCAGCCTTTGGTTTGTGTCTTCAGACCGCGACGATCAGAATTCCGAGCCGGGTTATTCGCGGCGTAGCTGATAGGTGAGGGAGACGCGGTTGCCGTTCGCGTCGTAGCCGAAGGACGTCGCATAGGCCGAGGTCTCGATACGCTTGACCTCCGACCTGAGCAGCCCTCGGCGGTCATAGGTGTAAGCGGCGGATGGTGTGCCGGACGGCCCGGTCGGGTCGGTCATCGTGGCCAGCCGGCCGATCCCGTAGTGCAGAGCGGCGGGATCGTCGTAAGTCCAGGTGACGGACTCGGACGGCGTGCCGCTTCGGGCGGGTGACCGTGCGCTGCGCGCTGCGCAGGTGTACCGCCGGATCGCTGGGGACACCGAGCGGGGAGGGTGGGGCAAGGGGGTGTGTGCCACGGAGGGGAGCTACGGTACGGTGTTCAGCCCGTAATGGATTCAGCGCGCCGAAACGCGCTGAATCGCTTCGTCGATCCTGGCGATCATCTGCGGCCGTAGATATTCGGGCACATCGGCATCATCCGCGAGATCGCGGGCAATCCGATAGGCGGCCTCGGCGGCGCTACGGTCTCCTTTCACGCCGAAGTACTGCGCGAGGTTGATGAACACGGAGCTCCTTGCGATCGCGCCGAGGGGAAGCCACCCCCCGTCGGCAGCGATGACGAGCGTGCGGATGGCCATCTCCTCTTCTTCCGCTGTGACGTCGGCATCGCCCGACATCACGCGCAAGCGCACAATGTCGGCCCATTCTGCGGTGAGACCGCAGTCGGATGGATGATCCCGGCGGTACGCGCTGACGAGTTCGAAGGCTTTGGTGTATGCGCCGTCGTCGATGAGCTTGCCCAGTTCTGCAGCCATCGGGCGCGCCTGCAGCGGCGGGAGCGCGGCACACTCACGCAACGTCTGCTCCGTCCGCGACCATGTGCGCCACGGCTTCTGTTCGCGGACGTCGGCGGTCCTGTCGAGCAACTCGGCCATGGCATGGAACCCGGCGGTCTGATAGTGGCGCGCCAGTTGCCGGCGCTGTGGACCGTCCGCCTCGGCGTTGCCGCGGAGCCGGGCGGCAGCTTCGGGATCAGGCGCGGTGATCGCCGCCTTCGGTCGCGCCGCCATGCTGTCGACGGCGCCCGGCCGCGCGGCGTCGGGACTTCCGTCGCAACGGATCGCCGCCAGCACTGAGAGAGAGAGCATCAGAGAAATGGTGCGCATGCACAGGCCCTTTCCAGCGGGTTGTACGGTGCGAAAACCGATTTGGTGCCTCCGATGGCAGGCTGCGTGTTGCTCCAGAATCGGTTGCGAGTTGTCGTGCGCTCGGTCGCGCTTTCTCCGCAACAGCTCACGGAGCGTTCCCATAGCTCGCTGGCACCATAGTAAGTCGTGACGCCGACGACCTGATAGTCGCAACGGCACCATCCGGTATTGAACGTCGTGCGCCCCGGCTGGCCCGGAGAAGCGTTGCCTGCCAATGCCTTGTCGCCCGCCGAGTTCGGAGTTCCTGAGCTGGCGGCCTGAATTACCTCTTCACCGGTCTTCTGCCACAGCCTCTGCTGGCCAAGGACGAATGGATCCGTAGGGACGTTGCGCCACGGGCCCGCCGTGCATCCTTTGCGAACAGCGCCGTTCGGCGTTGGGCCCGGATCGTAGAGCACCTGCAGACCAGTACGGTCCGTGTAGAGAAGCGGGTTGTCGAGCGAGTAGTCGTACAGCGACGTGGCCCTCCCGTTAAGCCCCACCGGGTCCCCCTGCGTATACCGCCCCCACCCGTCCCGGTACCAGCGAAAGATGTTGTAGTGGCGCTCCGGCGTCCGTTCGTCGTACTCCTGGCCGGGGAGGCGGAGGGGCTGGTGGCGGGAGGCGCCGGTGCGGAAGGCGTGGACGCGGCCGAAGGGCTCGTATTCGGCGCGCCAGTCGACCGCGGCGGTGGCGTCGGTCTGCAGGATCGGGGTGCCGAGATGGTCGGTGAAGGTCCAATGCACGGTCGTGGTGGCCAGATCGAACTGGGCGACCGGGTGGCCGGCGAACCAGACGTACTCGTAGGCCAGGGTGGGCGAGAGGCCGAGGTCCATCTCGGCGAGCAGATTCAGCTCCGGGGTGTAGAGGGAGTGGCGGCGGAGCTCGCCGGAGCTGGTGTGAGGGGTCACGAACTGCGCGCCGAAGGCGAGCGTCAGCGGACGGCGGGGCGGCTCGAGGGTGACGGTCGTCTCGCGGCTGATGCCGTTCGCCGTGGCCGTGATGCGGACGATGGTCTCGGCTTCGACTTCACCGGTTGCGGCATCGAACGCGATCGACCGCTGCCCATGGGCGATGAACACGCGCGGGGGTAGCTGGAACGCCGCCGGATCGCCGGAGAGCATCTCGATCGAGACGCCTTCCGCCGGCGCATCGGCGGCCAGCTCGATGGTCACGGTCGCGCGGCGGCCACCCGTCAGGCGCCGGGGCGTGACCTCGACCGAGGCGATGAACGGCTCCCTCCCCGCCTGCAGTCCGACGGTGCCGAAGTCCTTCGAGTGCACGGTGAAGGTTGCGCTCTTGGTGGTGATGAACGAGGCATCGACCTGGTACGTGGTCGGGCAGTCGGTGTCGATGATGCCGCAGGGCTCCGTGGTCGAGCCTTCCGCAACGAAGCTCTGGGAGGTGGCGGAGGCGGGCACCGTCACCGCCGAGGGGCAGTCGGCGCCAGGGCAGGCGATGCTCACCCGTATGCCGCCGGCCGGCGCCGCGCCAGTCAAGGTGACGGTGCCGGTGGTTTGCCCGATGAAAAAGCCGCGCTGGCGAATGCCGAGGACGTCCGTTGGATCGAGCGTCAGGGAGGCGACGTCCCATACGCCGGGTGTGAGGGTGAGGGTCGCCGTCGCCGTGACGCCGCTCCAGGCGGCCGTGATCGCCACCGAGGCTGTCGTTGGGACGGCGAAGGTGGTCGCGGTGAAGGTGCCGGTGGTCTGGCCGGCGGCGATGGTGATGCTGGCCGGCACGGTCACACGCGTGGGATCGCCGCTGGCGAGCGTCACGGTGGCGCCGCCTGGCGGGGCGGGCTCGGTCAGCGTCACGGTTCCGGTCGAGGGATTGCTGCCGATCACCTGGCTGGGATCGATCGCCAGAGCGAGCTTCGCATCGCTGGTGATGGTGCGGACGCCGCGGCCATCGTAGCGGTACGTCACCCCTTCTCCCGCGCTGAGGTGATTGCGATTGGAGTAGAGGTAGGTCGCCCCGCCGGCATGCGCCTCGTTGCCGGCAGCGTCGTAGCTGACGGCGCGCGCCGAGCCGTCCTCGGTGACGGACGTCAGCT
The DNA here is from genome assembly GCA_035273585.1 of Thermoanaerobaculia bacterium. GTDB lineage: Bacteria > Acidobacteriota > Thermoanaerobaculia > Gp7-AA8 > Gp7-AA8 > JAFAVZ01. The sequence goes on along the minus strand of DATEOX010000642.1, from coordinate 5,782 downwards.
TCGGCGTCGTTCCGGCGTAGGCGAACGTGGCCGAGCGCGAGGTGCCGAGGGTGAGGGAGAGCATGTTGCCCATGGCGTCGTAGGAGTAGGCGCCGCTGCCCCAGAGCGAGGAGCCGGTCGTGGCGCTGGTCAGCCGGTTTAGGTCATCGTAGCCGAAGTCGCGGTCGTACACCGGGCTCAGCGCGTCGTGGATCTGGGTGATGTTGCCCGCCGCGTCCGTCGCGTAGAGATAGTCGGCGATCAGGCCCGCCGGGCCGGTGAGCTTGTTCTCGGTCGGACGATAACGGGCGTCGTACGTCGTCGTCTTCGTCGTGCCGTTGCCGTACGTCAGGGAGGTCATTGGTCCGAACGGCAGATATGTTGCGCCGCTGACGATCGGCGTCGCGCCGGAGCTCGCGCTCAGGGGACGATCGGCGAAGTCGTAGCCGTAGGCGACGATGCGGCCGGAGGGATAGGTGAAGGAGATGCGGTTGCCGTTCGCGTCGTAGCCGAAGGAGGCCGAGCTCTCGATCCGCTTGACCTCCGACCTGAGCAGTCCTCGCCGGTCATAGGTGTAAGCGGCGGACGGTGCGCCGGTCGGGTCGGTCATCGTGGCCAGCCGGCCGATCCCGTAGTGCAGAGCGGCGGGATCGTCGTAAGTCCAGGTGACGGACTCGGACGGCGTGCCGCTCCGGGCCGCGGTCAGGGTGAGGACACGGCCGAGCAGGTCGTAGGTGCGCGTCGTCACGGCCGTGTTGGCGTCCTTCGATTCGAGGAGATTGCCGGCCTCGTCGTATGTGTAGGTCGTTTGTCCGGTGACGGGGCTGTTCTGTTCGCGCATGCGCCCGAAGTCGTCGTAGACATACGTCGTGACGTTGCCGTTCGGGTCGGTCACGGCCGTGAGATTGTCCTGCCCGTCGTAGCCGTAGGTCGTGACCACGGTGCCGGCGCCGAGCTTCTGCGTGACGGCTGTGAGGCGGTCCAACTCGTCATACCCGTAGGTCGTGTTCGCCGTTGCGTGGTTCTCGTCCTTCACGGTTAGCGGTTTGCCATCCGCGTCATAGGTGTAGACCACGTTCGAGCCGGACGGGATCGTGTGATCGATCTCGGAGAGGCGGCCGTTGCTGTCGTAGACGAAGCTGTCGCTCCGCTTGGTGACCCAGGAGGCGCAGGCGGGGGCCGGCGCGGAGCAGAGCTGATCGGCTTCGGCGATCTTGCGGCCGGCGGCGTCGAGGGTCAGATGGCGCCGCTCAGCCTCGTTGCCGGCGGCGTCGAGGCGGACCGTTTCGGTGAGCCAGTTCGTGCCGTCCTCGTAGACCAAGCGGGTCTTCGTGCCGCGGGGAGAAGTCGTCTCCACGAGGCGGTCGCGGCCGTCGTAAGTGGAGGTGGAGACGTAGTCGCTGGTCTCGTTCGGATCGGCGGCCACGGCCTTGTTGATGGTGGTGAGCACCCGGCCGCGGGCATCGGTGGTGCGGAGGGTCGTGACGCCGTTGGCGTCGATGATCGCGCGCGCCGTGGCGTAGACGTCGTAGTCGTCGAACGCCGTCACATGGCCGGCGGCGTTGGTCGTCTGCTGCAACCGTCCGCGGCGGTTGATGTCTGCATCGGCCGCGCCGTAATACGTCTGGGTCGTAACGTCGCTCACGGGGCGCGGTCCGTCGACGCTGACCACGCGGTGCAGCGCGTCGAACGTCGTCACCGTCGTCAGGGAAACGGCTTGGCCTCCGGACTTGCCGCTGACGGTCGTGGTCAGGACCGTCTCCGGGCTTGTGGGCGGCCCCGTCCAGGTGAGCGTCGTCAGTTTCTGCGCGGCCCCGGCCACCGAGGGCTGGGAGATGCTGGTCAGGAACGTCGGCCAAGGGGCATAGCCGTATCCATACGTCGTCGTCCGGGCCTTTGCCGTCCCCGCTGCCTCCGTGATCGTCGCCAGGTTGCCGTTCGCATCGTAGGTGTACTGCGTCTGATGAAGCATGCCGTCGGTCCTGGTGAGAACGCGGCCGTCGTCGTCGTAGGTGAAGGACTGCGTTTCGGACACGGTGCCGCACGATGGACAGACACCCTGGAGCTGGGTCGGGAGGTAGTAGCCCTTCACGAAGTCCAGGGTATAGACGGTGACGGTATCGATGCCGCCCGTCGTATGCGTCACGCGGGTCTGTCCGGTCTGCGGCGTGTCGTATTCGAACGTGTACGCGTCGCGGCCGCTGCCGACCACCGAACTCGTGCCGCGGCCCTGGATGTCATATGCATGGGTCTCGAGCACGGCGTCGGACTCATCCTTGATGGCCACGAGCCGGCCGTTGCCGTCATTGACGATCCGGCGCCACGGCGTGGCCGGCGGCTGGCGAAACGGGTCCCAGATCTTGTTGAGCCGGCCGTCCAGATATCCAAGACGCCACGTGGCGCCGCCGGTCAGCGTCACGGTGTCGATCACCGGACCGAGGTAGGTGAGGGAGATGGTCCGGCCGAAGTCGTCGGAGACGGAGACCAGCTTCATGTTCTGGTCATAAGCGGCGGTCAGGGAGTTGCCCCAACGGTCCGTGGTCGACTTCCACATCCCGGTTGCCTGGTCGAAGCGCGTCTCCTCGCCGCCGGGCGTCTTCATGAGGTAATCGCCGTTCGCGTCGATGACGACGATGTTGCGCGAAGTGGCGGGGACGGACGCCTTCCACACCGAGCCGTCCCGGTCGAAGTAGCGCGATTCGCCTGTCGAGGTATACAGGATGAGGCGCTTTCCGTTCTCCGCGATGGGGTGGATCTGCATGTTGAACGTATTCGTCCAACCGATCTCCATGGGGCGGGTGATGAGGAGGAGATAGTTCGGCGGCAATGCGCTGTGATAGGTGATGTCGAAGCGGAAGGGCAGCGCGCCGCCGATGTCGAACAGCGGGATCGTGGCGGAGACGTCTCCCGAGCCGGCATGGACCGGCTCTCCCTGACAGACGGACGGGCCGGAAGTCTGGGCCGGCGCGGCGGCCGGCTTGGCCATGACCGATTCGTCGCCGCCGTCTCCGCTGCAACTGCAGCTCGTCTGCACGCCTTTGCATTCGTCCGCCCGGAAGGGAGGTGACATCTGCTCCGTTCGGGTGGTGGTCGTCTCCCCCGAGCAACGGCTGGCCACGGCCACCACCTCATGGTCGCCCGTGCCGCAGCTCATCGACAGCGGGACCGTGCAACTGCCGCTGTCCGTCTGGCAGGCTTGCGGGAGGGCGACGCTCTGCCCGTCCACCGTCAGGGTGAGCGAGTGGGAGCTCGGGCCGAACGCGTAGCTGATCCTGACCGAGTTCGGCTGCGAGAGGTCCTTGCTGAGGGCGAGCTCGATGGGCGCTCGCGACACTCTGAACGGTTCCGAGGTCTTGATCCCTGGACTGTGGTGCTGGCAGCCGCCCCCGGTCGAGTAGTTGCAAGTGGAGTCGTATTTGACCGTGTAGTTGCCTTCAGGCCAGCAGCCGACGAACCACGTCTGAGGTCCGTCGCAGCCGGCCTTGCCCAAACCGCACTCGCCGTGATCGGCGGTCGGCGGTATGGGGCCGTCCACGACCGCGCCGCTCTCGTCCTCGACCCAAAGGTGCCACAGATTCGTGCATCCAACGCCGTCAGCGTGGAACTCCGCGCTGACGCGGCCGTTCGTGGGCCCCGAGACCCGGAGCGACGTCTCGCACTGGCCACAGGCCACAACGGCGGAGAAAAACGCCGCGACGAACGATGCAAGATAGAGCAGGGGGCTGCGCATCTGCGTTCCTCCGTTGTGAAGTGGGACGTATGAACAACGTACGCACGCCCGGATAGGAACGTCACCGCTCGTCGTCAATCGGGCGCAAGCGCGATGTCACGCCGATGGTGTATCCATCGCTTTTCCCTCCGTGGCATGAGACACCAGCGCCGGTGCGGTTCGAAACCATGACCGAGATCCGGTTGACGGGAACGTAACGCAGCATGTTCGTTCCTGTCTCGGAACACGGGTCTTCCGCTCACCTCTCGCACGCATGCGGGTCGCGCGGGAGCGGTCGTCCGCATTTCTCGCAGCGGCAGCGCTCGCAGAGCTTCGTCTTCGAGCTGATGCAGGCGGTGCTCGAACAGCTACGCGAGCCGATCGGCGATGTGTACGTTCGGTGGGAGAACCGCCGCGTTTACGGTCGCCTTGGCATCAATCCGGCAATGCGACCTGCCATCTTTCGATAAGGGCGGATGGCATGCATCGATGCGTATGCGCGGCGCTTCTCGCGCTCCTGGCGGCGGTTGCCGCGGCAGACGGTGTTGAAGAGCTCCGTTTCGGGACGGGGGATGGACTGGCCACCGTCTCGCTGCTCTTCGACGTGCCGCGGGTGTCGGCCGGTTCAGGGACGCTGATCCTGGCCGGCGACGGCGAGGTCTTGCGCCGTCAGGTTTCCGTCGCGCAGCTCGGGGCGGTGCGGAGGCTGGTCGTCCCGGCGGGCCGCTACGAGCTGTCGATGGCGCTTCCGCACTTCCGGCCGCTCCGGCGCACGATCGACGCCAGCCGCGACGTCGCGCTCGGCATCATGCACCTCGAAGCGTTGCCGGTGATCCGCGGGCGCGTGGTGCCCGTTGCCGGCGCGAGGGTGGCGATCGAGGGCCGCGAGCCGGTTCGCGTCGGGACGGACGGCTCGTTCGCCGTCGAGGTCGATGGGGCATGGCCGCGCGACCTCGTCGTTTCGGCGCCCGGTCGGGGGACCATCGTCGCCGATGTCCCGGCGGTCGCCGCGGACGTCACGCTGCCGCCCATCAAGCTCGGGGAGGCGGGCGAAGTCCGCGTGACCGTGGAGCGAAACGGGACAGGCGTTCCGCTCGAGGTCGTCCTCGGCCTGACTCGCGATGACGCCGAGTCGCGATGGCTGCAGAGCAGGAAATTGACGGCCGATCAGTCCCAGACGGTCTTCGCCGGAGTAGCCCGCGGCGTCTACGACGTGCTGGTGCGCGGCCCCCAGCCGCTGCAGCGCGCCTCCTACCGCGTCGTCCTCGGCAGCGGTGACCGTCGCAGCGTGCGGGTGCCGGTCTCGTGGTCGTTCGTCCGCATGCGGGTCGCCGTCGGCGACGCTCCTCTTCCCGGCGCGCGCGTGCGGTTCATCGACGGTGGCGGCCGGTGGTCGACGGAGCTGACGACCGATGCCAGCGGGGAGGCGCAGAGCGCGGCGTGGATGTCCGGCCGCTTCCGCGTGCTCATCGACGGCGGCGGCCTCACCACCCCCTACACCACTCGCGCCGTCCTGGATGACAAGCCGATCCAGGTGCTGGCGTTCGTCGTTCCACAGGGTCGGGTCGTCGGACTGGTGGTCGACGGTGAAGGAGGAGCGGTCGCCGGAGCCGACGTCAGCCTCCGATCCGAGGGTCGGGACGCGCGACCGACGGTGCGCACGCGCACGAACGCCGAGGGGCGGTTCGTCATCACTGGCGTTCGCGCGGGCGCCCAGACGCTTCGCGTCGATGCCGAGGGTCTGCTGCGCCCCGATGCCGTCCGCTTCGAGCTGGGCGAAGACGAGCATTCGCGCACGATCGACGTCGTGGCGCGCGGCGGCCGTCGCGTCGCCTTCGCCGTGCGCGACGGCCACGGCGCTCCCCTCGGCGGAGCGCTCGTCGTGGCGGCATCGGAGGAGGGGCGGGTCCGATCGACGGCCCGCAGCGACAGTCGCGGGGCGGGCGCCATCCTTCTCCCGGCCGGAGAGCGGGGGACGGCGTATGTCTTTCCCCACGACGGCTCGCTCGCTGCCCGCCGGATCGAGCCGGCGGACGACGTGCTGCGCATCATCGTTCCTCCGCCGAATGCGACGCTTCGCGTGGCCACGCTGGC
>DATEOX010000641.1:0-6713 GCA_035273585.1 Thermoanaerobaculia bacterium | reverse complement strand
TCTCCGGCGACCCCGCGGACATCGCGCGCACCGATCGTCTGGTGCTGGAGCTGTTTCCCGACGATCGCCCGCTCCGCCGCTGGATCGAAGCGGCGCGGGAGAAGGTGCACTTCCAGGGACTGCCGGCGCGCATCTGCTGGCTCGGCTATGGCGAGCGCGACAAGGCCGGGCTGCTCTTCAACCGGCTCGTGGCGGAGGGGAAAGTGCGCGCGCCGATCGTCATCGGACGCGACCATCTCGATGCCGGGTCGGTGGCGTCGCCGAATCGGGAGACGGAAGGGATGCGCGACGGCTCGGATGCCATCGCCGACTGGCCGATCCTCAACGCGCTGCTGAACACCGCGGCCGGCGCGACGTGGGTCTCGGTGCACCACGGCGGCGGCGTCGGCATCGGCTATTCGCTGCACGCCGGGATGGTCGTGGTGGCCGATGGCACGGCCGAGGCCGCCGAGCGGCTTTCACGTGTACTGACGGTGGATCCCGGTACAGGGGTCATGCGCCACGCCGACGCCGGCTACGACGAAGCGGTCGAGGTCGCCAAGGCGCGCGGCGTGGACATCCCCATGCTGTCATCCTGAGCCGCGGAAGACGGCGAAGGATCTCCCGGCAAGCACGAGGAGATCCTTCGCCCTCTTCGGGGCTCAGGATGACACCCTCACCTACCGGTTCTTGTCCGAACCGTTCCGCTGCCCCCGCCCCGGACGCGCGCCGTGAACGGAGCGCTCCTGCAGTTCCTCGCGGCTGCCGGCGTTGCGGTTGTCGCGGTCGGGGGTCGGCTCATCCTTCGGCGAGTGGGTCGGGCCGCCCTGATTCTTGTCGTTTTTCGCCATCACAACCTCCTGCGATGGCTGTCGCAAACGGGGTGCCGGAAGATGTCAGGCAGGAGCCCGGTTCTGACCGCAGTCATGAACCGCAAACCGATGATGCTCATGGCCGCGACCCTCTTCGCCGCCGGCCTCCTCCACGCCCAGTACAAGCCGCAACCGCAGCAGTCACAGCCGCAGCCGGCGCCCATGCCGCAACTGATCCCCAGCACGCCGGCAGCAACGGAGCCCGATGACGGCGCCCGCCGCATCAGCCGCCCCGACGCGATCAAGCTGGTCAAGGAAGGGAAGGCCATCCTCATCGACGTCCGGGCCAAGGATCAGTACGAGACGGAGCACATCAAAGGAGCGATCAACATCCCCTGGGACGAGATCGCGAAGCGCGCATCTCAGCTCCCGAAGAAGAAACTGCTGATCACCTATTGTGCTTGAACGCACGAACACACGAGCGCCCGGGCGGTGCTCGACCTGAACGCGATCAAGATCACGAACACGGCCGCGCTCCTCGGCGGCTGGCACGAATGGAAGAATGCCGGCCTCCCCACGGAGTCCTCGCCGAAGAAGAAATGACCATGCGCAAACTGACCGTCCTCTCCCTCGCCACCCTCCTCGTCGCCGGAGCGGCGACTGCGCAGTACAAGCAGAAGAGTCCCGCCCCGGCGGCCGCGACGCCGCAGACCATGACCCCCGGCGCCCAGGGCGCGCCTCCGACCCTCGACCAGGCGCGACGCATCAAGCGCGGCGAGGCCATCAAGCTGGCCGAGGCCGGCAAGGCGGTGTTCGTCGACGTCCGCTCCGAGGCGACGTACAAGAAGGGGCACATCAAGGGAGCGCTCAGCATCCCGTTCAGCCAGATCGCTTTGCGCCTGCGCGAGCTGCCGCCGAACAAGCTGATCATCACCTACTGCGCCTGCCCCGCCGAGCACACGGCGGCGCTCGCCGTCCTCGGCATGAACGCGCACAAGATGACGAACGCCGCGGCGCTCGTCGGCGGCTGGGACGAGTGGACCGGCGCGGGCGAGCCGATCGAGACCGGCGGCAAGTAGGACGCCAAAAACCCTCGCCCCGCGCAGCGGGGAGGGTTCTCGGTCACTACGTCTTTTCCTCGCTGTTCTTGCGGTGCAGCTCGGCATTGATCCGGCCGAGAAGGATGCGGGCCACGCGCAGGTCATGGCCGGCGTCGATGAGCAGCACCGTGATGTCGCCGCCGCCCCACATGAGGCCGGCCAGCACGAGCAGACGCGTCGCCTCGCCGAGGAGCGTCAGGAGCGCCGCCCGCCCCTCGGTGGCCAGGCCGGTGACCACCTCGCCGATGAGCATGATGATCATCAGCGCCGCGAGGATCTTGAACAGCCGCGCGATGTAGCGCAGCGTCACGTACGGCTCGAGGTCCTCGCCGCGGACTTCCGCCTCGCGCTGGCGCTGGTTGCCTGCCACGATCGGCGGCGCGCCGCATGTCGGACAGACCTTCGACGGATCCGGGCGGAGCGTCGAGCACTCGGGACATCTCACTTCTTCAGCCACAAATACCTCCACGCCGGCACGGCCGGCTGCGTTGCTTGGCCAAGCCTCGGCCGCCTTCGGCGCCCGAAGCCACGTTCTGCCGTGCACTCCCCCTATCCATTGCCTGTCCCGCGCCAGCGCGCGCGGAAGCCGCGCACGTCGATGTGCGTGAAGGGCCCATGGCCACAGCATGCGGAATAAACGCCAATTCCGCCGACGAGCGAGGGGTACTTCCGCTCCACCCGATCGGCCGCCTGTTGGATGACTTCCGCGTCGCGCGCATCGACGCGCCCGTCGCGATTCAGATCGTCCATGCTCCCGTTGCCGTCGTTGTCGACGAAGACGTCCGAGGCATCGCCGTACATGTGCCGGCTCAGGTTTGCCCGCCCCGCGGTGTTGCCGCCGCCGTGGTTGTAGCGCGGCGTGCGGAAGCCGCTCATCACCGTGACCTTCCGCACCGGATGGCCGGTCGCCTCCAGCTCCTGGATCGTCGCCTCCAGCTTGTCCAGCAGCTTCGGATTGAGCAGCAGGTACTTGGGCCAGACGTTCGGCTGGTCTTTGGTGAGGAAGTCGCGCAGGCGGAAGTGATCCGAAACCTTCGTGTCCTGGTTCTCGCGCGTCACTTCGATGAAGCCGCTCGGGTTCGCGTACGACGCCGCCTTCGGCTTCCCGCCGCCCTCGAACGGCCAGCTCCCGAGGTAATAGAGGCCGATGCGGCCGCCGCGCTTCTCGGAGAAGGGGACGAGGGTGACGACGCTCAGGTCGTCGATCTGTTTCGTGGCCTGGTTGACCTGGATGGCCAGCTTGTAGATGCCCGGCTTGTCGGGCGCGGTGAAGTCGGGCGAGACCTCGCTCCCGCTGCCGCCGGAGAGCACCGCGTCCGCCTCGCCCGGCGCGTTCGGCGCGATGGGGGTGCCGGGCGTGCGGGTGGTGAAGCGCACTTTGCCGCTCTCGCCGCGCAGCGGGTTGAGGAAGCCGAGCATCGCGTCGTTGATGTAGGCGGTGGTGGGGGCGTTCGGCGTGAGCAGCGAGGTGGCGATCTGCTGGGCGGGGGAGGCGGGAGCGGCGGCGGGCGGGGGGAGGCCGGCCTCGCGCGCCTCGCGCAGGGCCTCGAGGTGCTGCCGCCGCGCCTCGACGACCGCCCCGACCCACATGGTGACGAAGAGCAGGATGACGACCACCGCCACCCAGGTGAAGATGTGCTCCTGCCGCTCGGACACCAGCCCGCGGTGGATGCGATGCCGCCGGACCGGCTCCGGAAACAGGGGCGCGCCCTTGTCGGTCACGGGCGCCGCTTGTTCACGACCTGTGCCGCCGGCACGCGCCTACGGAAAGTACCCGCGCGGAATCCTGAGCTGCTGCCCGCCCTTCGTATCCAGCCGCAGTGCGTGCCATTGATCCGACCCGGCGGCCGACGAGTAGAAGACGAGCTGGTATTGCTGCCGCAGCTCCTGCGCGATCCTGTTGTAGACGCCGGGCAGCTCGCGCTCCTTCTGGATGATGAAGTACGTCGCGCCGGTGTCGCGGGCGATGGCCTGCAGCCGCCGCGCCTCGAGGCGTCCCACACCGAATCGCATCAGTTGCGAGAGCCGCTTGTTCTTGATCACCGGATAGAGCGGCACGCCGGCGTAGCGCGCGTAGTGCACGAGGTGGTCGAGCTTGAAGGCGCTCCCCTGATCGACGCCGTCCGTGAGCAGCACGAGCGCGTGGCGGCCGGGCATCTTCTGCAGCTCGTACAGCACCTCGATGGCGCTGTCGTACAGATGCGTCTCGCCGATCGGCTTGACCCGGTCGACCGCCTGCGCCGCGGCATTCCAGTCATTCGTGAAGCCGGTCAGCCAGAACGTCCGCTGGTTGAAGCCGACGATGGCGATGCGGTCCTGCGGCCGGAGCACGGCCTGGGCGAACTGCTTGGCCGCCGCGGCGACGACCGGCAGTTCCTCGAGCATGCTCTCCGAGTAGTCGATGAGCAACACGACGTACAGCGGCTCGTCGCCCGCCGCCTGGAGCGCCTCGATCTTCCGCGGCTGGCCGTCGTCGAACAGGGAGAGGTCCTGCATCCGCAGCGGGTTCGTGCCGGCAGCGATGGAGACCGGGATGTGCTGCAGCGTGACGTCGATCGCGTCCCGCGGCGTATCGCCGAAGAAGGCGACGTCGTTCGCCTCTTCGCCGGTGATGGCCCGGGCCACGACCCGCGCGTAAACCGCGTTCGGATGCATCTTCGCGTCGAACGATGCGCTGTAGGGCGGCGCCGTAGCGGTGCCGATCTTCTCCTCGCCGACGTAAAAGTCGACGCCGGCGATGCGGATCTCGTCCGGATGGCTGAGGCTCGCCGAGACCGTGACCATGCCGCTCTCCGGCAGCTTCGCCGGCGCCTGCATCCGCACCCGGAACGGCGGCCGCGGATCGTTCACCACCATCTCGTCCGCGCCGACGACGTTCCCTGCCGCGTCGTAGCCGACGGCCCGCATCCGCAGCCGGCGGATGTACTCCCCGACGTTCACCTGCACCGTGGCCACCCGCCCCGGCGCCTCCGCCCACTTCACGTTGTTGATGAAGAGCGCGACCTTCGTCACCGGCTCCGTCGCCTGAATGGGGACGTAGAGGAGGCCGTGGACGAGGCCGGAGGGCTTGTCGGTTATGCGAACGCTCTGCGCATGAATGGCTGTCGCGAGGAGCAGAACGATGAACGATGAAGGATGAACGATGAACCGTTTCACGCTGCTGGTAACGCGCCTTTGTTCATCGTTCATCCTTCATCGTTCATCGTTTGCTTCCGAACTTCTTGAACAAATCGACACGCTTCTTCCCCAGCATCGGCTTCCACAGATCCCCCACCTTCTTCACCCGCTGCCGGATGTTGTCGATGCGAAAGTCCTCGATGCGGATGCCGTCCTCGATCTCCTCCCACTCCACCGGCGTGGAGACACCGGCGAAGGGCGTGGGGCGGACGGAGTAGATCGAGGCCAGCGTGCGGCCCCAGGCGTTCTGGTTGTAGTCGACGAGCACGCGTCCGTACGGCCGGTTCACCTTGCGGTACTCGGCCGTGATGATCTTCGGATGCCGCGTCTCCAGCTCGACGGCGATCGTCTTGGCCACCGCCCACACCTCTTTCTGCAGCGGCCCGCGCTTGATCGGGACGTAGACGTGGATGCCCTTCGAGCCGGTCGTCTTCGGATAGGTCGGCAGGCCGAGGTGCTCGGTGATGTCGCGGACGCGCAAGGCTACTTCCCGAACCTTGGCAAAGTCGGCGCCGGGGCCGGGATCGAGATCGAAGTGGAGGACGTCCGGGCGGTCGATGTCGTCGCAGGTGGCGTACCACTGGTTGAGATCGATGCAGCCGAGGTTGATGAGCCAGAGCAGCGACGGGAGGTCCTGCACGATGGGGTACTTCACGACGTCCGCGCTGTGCGGGATCGGGCAGACCTCGATCCACTCCGGCCGCGGCTCGGGCGCGCGCTTCATGTAGAAGTAGTCCCCCTCCGCGCCGTTGGGATAGCGCTTCATGACCATGGCCCGGCCGGCGAGATGAGGCAGCAGTTGCGGGGAGATGTCGGCGTAGTACTGGATCAGATCGCCCTTGGTGATCTTCAGGTTCTTCCAGAAGAGCTTGCGCAGATTGGTGAGCGGCACCTCCCGCTCGCCGAAGCGGAGGATGAGGTTGTTGGCGTCCTTCGGGATTTGCAGGCGTTTCACGGCAGCGGTGGCATTTTGCCCGATCCGCCGGGCGGGCGATGTCTCCCCGCGTCGAGCGTGACGTACTCCAGCTCCTTGTCCGCCCGTACCGCCCGCAGCAGCAGGCCGCCGCGCGACATGTCCCCGAGGCCGGCGAAGGAGGCGGGGAAACGGAGCCGCGGGCCGAAGATCGGGAGCAGAATGTCGACATACTTGCCCGTCGCCACGCTGCCGAGGAGGACGACCTTCGTGTCCTTCTCGAGCGAGTCGGCGAGCGCGCGGGCGTCGCGCTCCAGCGGCTTCCGGTAGTTGCGCACCTTGACGTCCACCTCCGTCCGCTTCAGCACCTTCATCCTCTCCGGGGTGAGGCGCCAGTCGGGCGTCACGAGGCCGAAGCCGGGGGCGATCACGAAGGTTCTCTCCAGCCCCCCGAAGTGCAGCGCATAGGTGATCTTCCCTCGGAAGTAGAGGGCGCTCATGAAGGCGAAGGCGAGCCCGATCGGCACCCCTTCGGGCGACTGGTACATCTTCGCCGTGTCGAAGCCGGCGCGGGGGGACATGAGCTGTTTCGCGCGCAGGCCGCTCACGTTCGCGGGAGAAAGGAGAAAGATATTGCCCATCGCGCGCAGAATTGTAGCGGTCCCGTTGCCATCCCTCCTCCCCTCATCTGCTACCGTGCGGGCGCCATGAAAAACGCCGCCCTTCTCGCCC
>DATEOX010000640.1:0-4447 GCA_035273585.1 Thermoanaerobaculia bacterium | reverse complement strand
TGCTCGTCCACGCCGGCAACATCATCAAGGCCAACGACACCACGCCGCTGGTGACCATCAACCAGACGCAGCCGATCTACGTCCAGTTCTCCGTCCCCGAAAAGCAGCTCGGCCAGCTCCGCGCGCGCCTCGGCGGCGACGTCCCAGTCACCGCCGTGCCGCAGGGGAGCACGGCTCCGGTTCAGGGAAAACTGACCTTCGTCGACAACAGCGTCGTCGCGAACACCGGCACCATCACCCTCAAGGCGACGTTCCCGAATCAGGACCGCGCCCTCTGGCCGGGACAGTTCGTGAATGTGGCCGTGACGTTGTCGAACCGTGTCAATGCGGTGGTCGTCCCCGCCCAGGCCGTGCAAAACGGGCAGCGGGGGCAGTACGTTTATGTAGTGAAGCAGGACAAGGGAGTGGAGATGCGTCCCGTGACCGTCTCTCAGGCCGGCGACCAGCAGGTCGTCATCGACCATGGCGTCGCCGCGGGCGAGACCGTCGTCACCGACGGCCAGTTGCGTTTGACGCCGAAGAGCAAGGTGGAAGTGAAGTGAGAGAGAGGCGTTATCGGTTATCGGTTGTCGGTCGTCGACTGAGCACCGACAACTGACAACCGATAACCGACAACGGGTTTTCCATCATGAACATCTCCGCCATCTTCATCCGCCGTCCGGTCATGACCACCCTGGTCATGCTGGCCATCGTCCTGTTCGGCATCATGGCCTACCGCCAGTTGCCGGTGAGCGATCTGCCGAACGTCGACTTTCCGACGATCCAGGTCTCGGCGTCGCTGCCCGGCGCGAGCCCGGAGACGATGGCCGCCTCGGTGGCCACGCCGCTGGAGCGGCAGTTCTCCACCATCTCCGGGCTCGACTCGATGACGTCCGCCTCGTCGCTCGGCTCGACGAACATCACCCTGCAGTTCAGCCTCTCCCGCGACCTCGACGCGGCCGCGCAGGACGTGCAGGCGGCCATCGCCGCCGCCGCGCGCCGGCTGCCGCCGAACATGCCGTCGCCGCCGTCGTACAACAAGGTCAATCCCGCCGATACGCCTGTCATATACCTCGCCCTCACCTCGACCACCATGCCGCTGTACGACCTCGACGAGTTCGCCGAGACGATGATGGCCCAGCGCATCTCCACCGTGCAGGGCGTGGCCCAGGTGCAGGTGTTCGGCGCGCAAAAGTACGCCGTGCGCGTGCAGCTCGACCCGCGCGAGCTGGCCACGCGCGGCATCGGCATCGACGAGGTGGCCAGCTCCGTCCGCAACAGCAACGTCAATCTCCCCACCGGCGTCCTCACCGGCCCGACGACGAATCTCACCGTCGAGGCCAACGGCCAGCTCTACAAAGCCGAGGAGTACCGGCGCATCACCGTGGCATACCGCAACGGCGCGCCGGTGCGGCTCGAAGAGCTGGGGCGCGTCGTGGACGACGTGGAGAACAACCAGACCGCGGCCTGGTTCCGAGGGCAGAGCGGCTTCATCCTCGCCGTGCAGAAGCAGCCGGGAACGAACGCCGTGGAGGTCTCCGACCGCGTGCGCGCACTGCTGCCGACCTTCAGCAAGGACCTCCCGGCCTCCGTCAACCTGCAGATCCACCGCGATCGCGCGGAGTCGATCCGCGCTTCGGTCACGGACGTGAAGTTCACCCTCCTGCTGACCCTCTTCCTGGTCATCCTGGTGATCTTCCTCTTCCTGCGCAATCTCTCCGCGACGGTCATTCCCAGCCTGGCCTTGCCGCTGTCCATCGTCGGCACGTTCGCCGTGATGTACCTCTTCGGCTACTCGCTGGACAACCTCTCACTGATGGCCTTGACGCTCTCCGTCGGCTTCGTCGTCGATGACGCCATCGTCATGCTGGAGAACATCGTCCGGCACATGGAGATGGGGAAGAAGCCGCTGCAGGCCGCCTTCGAAGGCTCGAAGGAGATCGCCTTCACCATCCTCTCCATGACCATCTCGCTGGCCGCGGTCTTCATCCCCATCCTCTTCATGGGGGGCATCCTGGGCCGCCTCTTCCACGAGTTCGCGGTCACCATCACCGCGTCGATCCTGATCTCCGGCTTCGTCGCCATCTCCCTCACGCCGCTCCTGTCCGCGAAGTTCCTCAAGCCTCACGGCAAGGAGCAGCACGGGCGGATGTACCAGACCATCGAGCGCTTCTTCGACGGCATGCTCGCCTTCTATGAGCGCGGCCTGCGCCTCGCGCTGCGGCAGAAGACGGCGACGCTCATCGGCTCGCTCATCGTCCTCGCCGCCACGGTGTGGCTCTTCACCGCCGTAAAGAAGGGCTTCATCCCGGATGAGGACCAGAACGAGCTCCGCATCAGCCTCGAGGCCGCGCAGGGCATCTCCTTCCCCGAGCTGGTGCGCCACCAGATGCAGGCCATGGCCATCGTGGCCAAAGACCCGCGCGTGGCAGCGTACTTTTCGTTCGCCGGCCGCGGCGGCGGCACGAACACCGGCATCATCTCCCTCCGCCTCAAGCCGAAGGACCAGCGCGACTCGATCGACAAGGTCATGGCCGACCTCCGGCCGAAGCTGAACGCCATCCCCGGCCTGCGCGTCTCGCTCCAGAACCCGCCACCCATCCGCCTCGGCGGCCGGCAGGGGAACGCGCAGTACCAGTACACGATGTCCTCGGGCGACACCGACTCGCTCTACGAGTCCGCGGAGGCGATGACGCAGGCGATGCGCAAGGCGCCGGGGTTCGAGGACGTGACGAGCGATCTGCAGCTCAAGAATCCGACCCTCGGCGTGGAGATCGACCGCGACCGCGCCGCGTCTTTGGGACTCACCATGCAGCAGGTCGAGGACGCGCTCTACACCTCGTACGGCACGCGCCAGATCTCGACCATCTACGCGCCGAACAACGCCTACCAGGTCATCATGGAGCTCGACCCGAAGTACCAGGCGAACCCGGAGGCGTTGTCGCTGCTCTACGTCCGCACCGGCTCGGGCGACCTCGTGCCGCTGGCCACGCTGGCCAAGTTCGTTCCGTCATCCGGACCGACGGCGGTCAACCACTCCGGCCAGCTTCCGTCGGTGACGATCTCCTTCGGCCTCAAGCCCGGCTTCTCCCTCGGCGAGGCGGTGAAGCAGATTGATGCGATGGCCAAGACGACGCTGCCCCAGACCGTGTCGACGTCGTTCCAGGGCACGGCGCAGGCCTTCCAGTCCTCGCTGCAGGGCCTCGGGCTGTTGCTGCTGCTGGCGGTCGCCGTCATCTATATGGTGCTGGGCATCCTCTACGAGAGCTTCATCCATCCGCTGACGATCCTCTCGGCGCTGCCGTTCGCCGGCTTCGGCGCGCTGCTCACGCTGCTCGTGTTCAAGGTGGACCTGTCGATCTACGCCTTCGTCGGCATCATCATGCTCGTCGGCCTGGTGAAGAAGAACGGCATCATGATGGTCGACTTCGCCATCGACGCCCAGAAGGAAGGCCGCACCGCGGAACAGGCGATTTACGACGCGTGCGTCGTCCGCTTCCGTCCGATCATGATGACCACGATGGCCGCCCTCATGGGCACCCTCCCCATCGCCCTAGGCCACGGCGCCGGCGCCGAATCCCGCCGCCCCCTCGGCCTCGCAGTCGTCGGCGGCCTGCTCTTCTCCCAGACGCTGACGCTTTACGTAACCCCGGTCTTCTACCTCTGGATGGAGAAACTCCGGACGCGCGGCAGGAAGCAGGAGCCCACCGCCCCGGACTCGCTGCGCGAGCTGGACCTCACGCCGGAGCCGGAGGTGGTGGGGGCGTAGGAGGGCGTCCTAGGTTTCGCGCAGCAGAGCCAAGTCGACGAGATCCTGCGGCCGGCCGGACGCCTCCTTGTTGCGCATCAATTCGCGGCGGCCGATGTAGAAGGCCGGTTCGCCGTCGAGTGTGCCCGCGGAACGCCCGTTCCACGCTTCAGCAAAAGAGACGCCGTCGATCGATGTGACGAGATCGATGCGGTGCGGTGGGAAGCCGAGCTGGATGATCTTACCCGGAACCGACAGGTCAGCGATGCCCAGACCGATCTCACCGAATCCGAAATCCGCGAGCGCGCGCAGCACGCGTTCCGCATTTTCAGGTGAAGGCTCCGTGAAGAAGTCGAGGTCCTTCGTAAACCGCGGCTTGGCGTGATGCGCGACGGCATAGGCGCCGATGATCAGCGCCCGAACGTCGTGAGCGGTGAATGCGGCGAGAAGATCCCCGAAATCACCGCGCCGAGGCCGTTCGCCCGTCATCGATGCGAAATCATCCTTCAGGTCCTCGATCAGCGCTACCCGCTCGTCGGGCGTGAAGCGCGTCCAGTACTCGCGGTCCGCCGCGGCCTCCTCCTCGAATGACGCGCAGCGGCGGAACCAAGGCTCCATCCCGGCCATTCTACGGCCACCGCCCCCCACCCCCCGGCCGCCGCCCTCCACCCCGCGGGTAGCCGCCGCGGCGCGGGTAGTCGCCGTTGCCCCGCCGCCCGA
>DATEOX010000639.1:0-3098 GCA_035273585.1 Thermoanaerobaculia bacterium | reverse complement strand
GAAGCGCAGCACCTTGTGCAGGCCGGCGTCGATGACGTCCGTGACGCCTTCCACGGTGAGCGAGGTCTCGGCGACGTTCGTAGAGAGGATCACCTTGCGCCGCGAAGAGGGGGCCAGCGCCCGCTCCTGCGCGTCGACTTCCAGCGAGCCGTGCAGCGGGAGGACGAGCGCATCGACGCCGGCCAGCTCGGCCGCCGCGCGCTCGATCTCCCGCGCGCCGGGGAGGAAGGCGAGCACGTCTCCCTGCGCATCTTGCAGCGCCTCTCGCACCGCCGCGGCCATGCTCACGCCGGCGCGGTAGCGCACCTCGACCGGATAGCGCGCCGCATCGATGTCGATGATCGGCGCGTCATCGAGGAAGCGGGAGACGGCGGTGGCGTCCATCGTCGCAGACATGACGACGACAAAAAGGTCATCGCGCGCCGCGGCCGCCTGCTTCACCAGCGCCAAAGCGACGTCGGCGTGGATGCTGCGCTCGTGGAACTCGTCGAGGATGACCACCGAGAAGTCGCTGAGCAGCGGATCGGATTGCAGCCTTGCGCTCAGGATGCCCTCGGTGGCGACGAGGAGCCGCGTGCGGTCCGAGAAGCGGCGCTCGAAGCGGATCTGCCAGCCGATCTCCTCGCCGACCGTCCAGCGCTGCTCGGATGCGATCCGCCGCGTAAGCGCCCGCGCCGCCACCCGCCGCGGCTGGAGCAGGATCGTCCGGCCGAGGTCCAGCAGCGCGGGCGGGATGCGCGTCGTCTTCCCCGAGCCGGGGGGCGCGACGATCACCGCCGCGCGGCGCTCCCGCACCGTGGCGAGGATTTCGGGGATGTGCCGATCGACCGGTAGCATGAGCGCCGCATTATGAAACGTGCCCTCATCGTCCTCTTGCTCGCTTGCGCCGCCTGCCGCGGGCGGGAGACGGCGCGCATCGGACAGCCCCCCGTCATCCTCATCTCCATCGACACCCTCCGCGCAGACCACCTCCCGGCCTACGGCTACCGCGGCGTCGAGACGCCGGCCATCGATGCCTTGCGCAACGACGCCATCCTCTTCCGCAACGCGTATGCGCACGTGCCGCTCACGCTCCCGTCGCACGTCGCGCTCCTCACCGGCGAGCTGCCGTACGACAACGGCGTGCGCAACAACATCGGCTTCCCCTACGACGCGGCGAAGCATCCGGCCATCTCCTCGCGCCTGAAAGAGCGCGGCTACGCCACGGGCGCCGCCGTCTCCGCATACGTCCTGCGCGGCAACACCGGCCTGAGCGCCGCGTTCGACGCCTACGACGACAAAATCGCCGCCGTCTCCGGCGTGGCGCAGGGCCGCCTGGCCCGGCCGGGCGCCGAGACGGAGCAGATCGCCGAGCAGTGGATCGGCGCGCACGCCTCGCAGCCGTTCTTCTACTTTTTACATTTGTTCGAGCCGCACGCGCCTTACGACCCGCCCGAGCCGTTCCGTTCCAGGTACGCCCCGTACGACGGTGAGATCGCCGCCGCCGACGCGGTACTCGGCCGCTTCATCGATTCCTTGAAGCGCGTCGGCATCTACGACCGGGCGCTCATCATCTTCCTCTCCGATCACGGCGAAGGCCTCAACGACCACGGCGAGGACGAGCACGGCATCTTCCTCTACCGCGAGGACATCCACGTGCCGCTGTTGGTCAAGCTCCCGAAGAGCGAGCGCCGCGGCGAAACGGTCGACGCACCGGTGCAACTGATCGACGTCGCGCCGACCATCGCCGCCGTGGTCGGGATGGAGTCCAAGGGCCAGTCGCTCCTCGCCGCTCCAAAAGGGCGCCGCATCTACTCTGAGACTTTCTACCCGCGCATTCACCTCGGCTGGAGCGAGCTGCGGTCGCTCGTCGACGACCGCTTCCACTACATCGACGCCCCGCGCGCGGAGCTCTACGCGCTTGCCGATCCGGCGGAGAAGAGCAACGTGCTGGCGGACAACCGCCGCGTCGCGGCCGCCATGCGCGCCGAGCTGGAGCCGATCAGCCGGACGCTCCCCGCGCCGGCGCCGATCGATCCGGAGGAGGCGAAGAAGCTCGCCGCCCTCGGATACCTGAGCGCCTCGACGTCGCCATCCGAAGGGCCGCTGCCCGATCCGAAGGACGGCATCCGCGACGTGGCCGTGCTCAAGCAGGCCGGCGACCTCGCCGCGAAGGGGAAGCTCGACGAGGCGGTGGCCATCTACCGCGATGTGCTCGCGCGCAACCCGCGGTTCACCGATGCCTGGACGCTGCTGGCCAAGACGCTGGAGCAGGCCGGCCGATACGCCGAGGCCATCGAGGCGCGGCAGCGCACCGTGCAGCTCGCGCCGTCGATGGCCGCCGACGCGGCGCTGCTCATCGCCGCCGACGCGCTGCAGCTCGGCCGCGCCGACGAGGCCATGGCCCACGCGGAGCTGGCCATGAAGTCGAACCCGAACGGCGCGCGGCTGATCCTCGCCCGCGCGGCGACGCTCGAGGGCGACTTCGCCGGCGCGGAGAACATCCTGCGCACGCTGCCGCCCACCACGCCGAACATCGACTTCGCCCGCGGCGACCTCTACGCGCGCCGCGAGCAGGTGCCGGAGGCCATCGCCGCGTTCGAGGAGGAGATCCGCCGCTTCCCCGATGACCGCCAGGCCTACGCCAATCTGTCCGTGCTCTATCTGCTCACCGGCCGCCGCCCCGACGCGGAGCGGACGATGGAGCGCCTCGTCGCGGCCAACCCGCAGCCGTCGAGCTACGCCATCGCGGTGAAGACGTTCACGGAGCTGGGAGAGAAGGCATTGGCCGAGGCCTGGGGGCGCAGGCACGCTTCGAGCTTACGTTAGCCCTCATGGCAACGAACAAAGACGACATCGACTACGACGCCGAGGGCTCCACGCCTCCGCATGAGAAGGACGACCCGACGAACGCCGGCTATGACGAGGCGGCGCACAAAGGCCCCGGCGTGTACGGGATGAAGGAAGGGCAGGGAGGCGTCTTCGGCACGACCGGCGGCGGCACGTACGGCGGCGGCCTGCACGAGGAAGAGCGCCCAACGGTCGGCCCGGCAGAGGAAGAGTAGGCGCGCGGGCGTCCCGCCCGACGGTCAGCCGTTCGCGGAGTCACCGCGGCACGA
>DATEOX010000638.1:0-2735 GCA_035273585.1 Thermoanaerobaculia bacterium | reverse complement strand
CTCTCGCCGGCCGGGGCGCAGCCGATGCGGCGCGGCGAGCTGGTCATCGTCTTCAACGGCGAGATCTACAACTACCAGGAGCTGCGCGCGAGCCTGGGCG
The DNA here is from genome assembly GCA_035273585.1 of Thermoanaerobaculia bacterium. GTDB lineage: Bacteria > Acidobacteriota > Thermoanaerobaculia > Gp7-AA8 > Gp7-AA8 > JAFAVZ01. The sequence goes on along the minus strand of DATEOX010000638.1, from coordinate 2,635 downwards.
GCAATTTCACGTCGCATTCGGACACCGAGGTGCTGCTCAGGTTGTACGAGAAGGAGGGAGAACAGATGCTCGGCAGACTGCGGGGCATGTTCTCCATCGCCCTCTGGGACGGCGCGCGTCGGCGGATGCTCCTCGCGCGCGACCCGTACGGCATCAAGCCGCTCTACTACGCGGACGACGGCGGCACGATTCGCGTCGCCTCGCAGGTGAAGGCGCTCATCGCCGGGGGTCGCGTCGATAAACAGTTCGATCCCGCGGGCGCGGCGGGGTTCTTCCTGAGAGGCACCGTGCCCGAGCCGTTCACGATGTACCGCGCCATCCGCACGCTCCCCGCCGGCTCCTTCGCGTATGTCGACGCGAACGGCATGACCGAACCGAGGCAGTACTTTTCGATCGCCGCCACGCTGCGCGATGCGGTGGAGTCGGCCGGCAGCTACACCGAGAAGCAGCGCAAAGAGCTCGTGCACGATGCGGTGCTCGAGTCGGTCCGCTATCACATGGTGGCGGACGTGCCGGTCGGCGCGTTCCTCTCCGCCGGCATCGACTCCACGGCCATCGTCGCCCTGGCGAAGGAGAGCGGCGCGACGGACCTGCAGACAATGACCCTGCGGTTCGAGGAGTACCGCGGCCGCGACAACGACGAGGCGCCGCTCGCGGAGATGGTCGCCCGGCGGTACGGCGTCGGCCACGCCATCCGGGATCTCACCCTCGCCGAGTTCCGCGACGAGCTGCCGCGCATCTTCCAGGCCATGGACCAGCCGACCGTCGACGGCCTCAATTCCTACTTCATCAGCAAGGCCGCGGCAGACCTCGGCCTCAAAGTAGCGATGTCCGGCACCGGCGGCGACGAGCTGTTCGGCGGCTACACCTCCTTCCGTGACATCCCCCGCTGGATGCCGGTCACGCGCGTCCTCTCCCGCGTCCCGCACCTCGGCGAAGGCGTGTATCGGCTCAACGCCGCGCTCGCGCGCCGCAGCCGCCACGTCAGCCCCAAGATGGGGGAGATCCTCCGCTACGGCTCCTCGTACGCCGGCGCGTACCTCGTGAAGCGCGGCCGCTTCCTCGCCTCCGAACTGCCGTCGCTCCTCGGAACGGAGATCGCCGAGGAAGGGCTGCGCCGGCTCGACGTGCTGGGCATCATCGAGCGGGCGGTCACGCCCGATCCCGGCCAGCCGTTCGCGCGCGTCGCGGCGCTGGAGTCGTCGCTCTACCTCCGCAATCAGCTCCTGCGGGACATGGACTGGGCGTCGATGGCCCACTCGCTGGAGGTCCGCGTACCGCTGGTCGATGCGCACCTGCTGAAGCGCATTGCGCCGGCGCTCGTCACGCGCCGCGAGTGGGGCAAACAGCTCCTCGCCGAGGCGCCGAGACCGGAGCTGCCAGCGGAGGTGCGGAAGCGGAAGAAGACCGGCTTCACGTTGCCCATCAAGGAGTGGCTGGGGCAGAAGGAAGCGGGCAAGCGCGCCTGGGCGCGCAAGGTGTACGAGGTCATGTTCTCCGACGCGAACGGCTACTGGTGACGCGTCACTTGACCACGACCGTGGTCGACATCCCCTTCCCGCGGTGGCCGTCGACCGGACAGTAGACCGTGTACGTTCCCGGCTTGAGGTCGAGGTTGAGCGATCCGCGGTCGCCGCGCGCGAGCGGCTCGGGAAGCTTGTACTGATGGCCGTCCGCCTCGAGGACGAGGCTGTGCCGCTCCTTGCCGGTGTCCACCACCGTGAGCGTCTGATGCCCGGCCGGGATCTGCGGCGGGATGCGGATCGCGTATTCGGTGAGCTCCACCTGGATCTCCGGCGGCGCGGCGCCGCCGATGCGTGACGATGGGATCTCCTTCTGGATGGGCGCCGGCGGGTTCAAGGCCCGCGCGTGCGGCTCCTGCGCGTTCGGCGCCTGAACGCTCGGCGTGTTCTGCGGCGGCGCGTTCTGCGACTCGTCTTCGGATTCGGCGTGGCAGGCGGCCAGCGCGAGCAGCAGCACGGCCATGGTCAGGAGCGTTCGCATCGATGCGCTCCTCACGGCCCGGTCGACGACTTGATGGTGGACGTCGTCTCGGTCTTGGTCGCCACCTCGGCCGTGGTCGTCGTCGGCGTCACGATGGTCGTCGAGGTGTCGGTGGGGGTGACCACCGTCGTGCCGGTTGCGGCCAGCGGCGCGGTGGTCGTGCCCGTGTCCGACGCGGACGTCGTATCGGCGGCGGTCATCGTGCCGGCGGTATCGGTCGAGATGCTCGCCGGCTCTTCCTTCCTGCCGCAGGCGACGAGCGCGCCGAGGAGAAGGAGCGGGAGAAGAATTCTCAGCTTCATGCGCAGCGGACAGGCAAAACACGCGCCGGGCTAAGATGCGACCCGCATGCGGAAGGCGGTCTGGATCGCGGCATACGTGGTCGTCATCGCGATCGGCGCGTGGCGCGTGGCGCTGACGCACCGCGTCTTCTCCGAGACCCTCGACGAGCCGGTGCACGTCGCGTGCGGCTACGAGTGGCTCACCGGCCGCGACTATCTGACCGATCCGACGCATCCGCCGCTGGAGCGGGTGCTGAGTGCGCTGCCGCTGGTGCTCGAGAAGATCCCGCCGCCGCGCGAGCAGCTCGATTTCGTCGGCAAGGGGAACGACCTCCTCTACGCGAACGACC
>DATEOX010000637.1:0-4181 GCA_035273585.1 Thermoanaerobaculia bacterium | reverse complement strand
TCAGCTCGAAGTACGTATCGACCGGGTGGCCGTGCAGCGTGCCGGGGGCGAAGCGCCACTGGCTCACCGCGTCGATCGCCGGCTGGTTGAAGGCGGCGAACGAGCTGCGCACCACGCGCGGGTCGCGGATCAGGCCATCGCTGCCGATGATGCACTCCACCACCACCACACCGTTGATCCCGGCGCGGGCGGCGGTCGGCGGATAGCTCGGCGACACGCGATAGAGGACCGTCGCCGGCTTCACGTCGCCACCCGGACGGAGCACCGCCGCCGGAGGCGTCGCCACCTCGGGCTGGATGGGCAGGCCGCCCTCGATGCCGCGCGGATCGCCGACCGGTCCCGGCACGAGGCCCGGGCCTTCGCCCTCGCCGCCGGGGTTGAGCGTCGGGTTGGTATCCGTGGACGGCGAGGACGACGATGGCTGCTGCGGCGGCGTCGGCACGGTGTCCGGCGTGGTCTGCGGCGCGGTCTGTTGCGCCGGCTTCTGCTGCGGCGGCATGGACGCCTTCTGCTGCGGCTGTTTCGCGCCGCCGTTCGGGTCGCCCTTCTGAATCGGAATGGGCGGGATCTGCACGGCGCGGAAGAGCTCGAGCTGATTCGGCGCGTGGGTAGGGAAGTTGGTGGCGCTCAGGCTGCTCACGATCAGGGCGACACCGATGAAGCTGTGGGCGAAGATCGAGGCGCTGAGGAGGCCGAAGCGTCGCTCCGCGGCAACCGCGCGGGCCTTGACGACGGATGTCTCGAACATGGGGTTCCCTCCTTCGCAAGCTTCGACACCGCCCCGCGTACGGAAAGTGCAACAATCGCGTTACATGCGCACGCTCCTTCTCGCCCTCGCTCTGGCCGGCTCGTGCAACACTGCCGATCCGATGACGCCCGCGCTGCACGTCTCCCTCGCCACCGACGGCGGCCTCTCCGGCCGCGGCCTCGGGTCGGTCGACGTCGTCGGTCGGGAGGTCACGACGGAGAAGTGCCGCGCCACGCTCACCGACGAGGAAGCGTCCGAGCTCGCCCGCCTGGCCAAGGCGGCGAAGCCGGAGTCGTGGAAGTCGGAGTACGGCCAGCAGGCGCGCCCCGATCAGGTGCACTACACGCTCACCGTCGAGGGCCACTCGACGTCGTGGTGGGGCGAGAACCCTTCCGACCTTCCGGCCGAGATCCGCGCGCTGCGCGAGTCACTGTGGAAGATTCGCGCGCGGGCCTGCAGCTAGCGCCCGCATCCGCTCCAGCGCCCCGCGGTGCGACGGGTTGAAGCGCAGCGCCTCCTCCAGCCAGCCGCGCGCCGCCGGGAGGTTGCCACGGCGGGCGTTGATGTCCGCCAGCAGGACGAGGGCGTCGGTGGCGTACGGCACCTCGTCGACGGCGATGGTGAGCTCGCGCGTGGCGGCGTCGAAGTCGCCGCGCTTCGCGTACGTGATGCCGAGGGCGATGTGCGGCCTCACCAGGCCTCGCGTGGGCGGGTCGTTCGCCAGCCGCTGCAAGGCCGGGACGGCGCGCGGATCGGCGAAGCTGGCCAGCACCAGCGCGGCCGTCTGGCGGACGGCGATCGACCGATCATCCAGCAGCGAAGCGACGGCCTCCGCACTGCCGCGCGCGTTCGCGTAGCCGAGGCATTCCAGGAGCCGCGTGCGCAGGAGCGGATCGGCTTCGCGGAGCAGCGGTACCGCGACCGCCGCCGCTGCTGACGGAAACCGCTGTCCGAGAAGCTGCGCCGCCGCGCCGCGCAGGCTCGGCGCCTCGGAGGGGTCGCGCACGACCGCGGTCAGTGCCGGCAGGCTGGCGGCGGCGGTCTTCTCATCGATGGCATCCGCCAGTTGCAACCGCCGCCGCTGACGAGCGGGTGCGGACGGCCACCAGCGCTCGATGGCCTGCTGCATCGCTTGGGGCGTGCGGTCGGCGTGGCAGACGTTGCACGCGTTCGGGATGCCGTGGCGCGTCGTGTTCACCGGGTTGGGGACGTCGAGCGCATGGTCGGCGAATGGGTCGAGCACGCCGCTGAGCACCGGCGGCATGTGGCAGTCGACGCAGGTCGCCTTTGCGTGATGGCCGTGATCGGGCGCGAGGTCCTTGTGGCACCCGAGGCAGGGGTCGGTGGGTTTCAGGTCGTCGCGCGCGTGCTCCTCGTGCGGCGCGGTGTGGCAGGAGAGGCAGGTCGCGCCGCCGGCGAGGAAGCAGCGGGACTGGATCAGCGCCTGGTACTCGAAGCTGGAGCTCGACGGGCGCCCATCCGCAAAATACTCGCCGGAGCGCTCCGTGCTGTCGGTGACGACGAGCGGCTGGAACTTCTCGCCGTAGCGGTCGCCGGGGCGGAACTGGTCCTGCGCGTCGAGGAGCGGGAAGAGCGGCTCGCGCGGGCCGTGGCAGCGGGCGCAGAGCGAGAGCTGTACGTCCTTCGCCACGTGGCCCGGATGGATGATGTCCGCCTTTTCTTTCGTTTCCGCGTGCCGCGCGCCTGGACCGTGGCAGGCCTCGCAGGCCACGCCGGCGTCGACGAAGCTCGTCCGCCAGGCGTGCATCGCGCGGTCATAGTGGAGGTCGAGCCCGGTGGTGTGGCACTCCAGGCACTCCTTGTTCGCCGTGCGGCGGAAGTTCGTCCAGAAGTACGGATGGTCGGGGCCGATGCGCCCCTGCTTCTTCTCGTTGTAGTCGACCCACGCCCCGCGGCCAGTGACGTGATAGTAGACCGGCAGCACCTGCCACCGACCGTCGGGCATCACCGTGACCGCATCCTGCATCCGCTTGCCGCCGATGACGTACTGCACGTCATAGTCGGCGAGATGGCCGGCGCGGTCGCGGGTGCGCATCACGAAGGCATCGCCGCGGCGGCGCATCCACGCCTCGCTTGAGTCACCGCGGAAATGCGCGCCGGCGAAGTTGCCGGCGACGTCCTTGGCGCTGGCGGCGGAGAGGGCGCGCGCGTGCCAGCTATGCGACCAGCGGTCATGGTTCTTCTCGTGACATTCGCCGCAGGCCTCCGAGCCGGCGTACGCGGTGCGCGACGGCAGAAAGTCGTCGTGAGGCTTCGCGGCCACGTGCGGGACGCGCTCGCGGCAGGCGCCGACGAGCAGCAGCGCGATCAGCGCTAATCGCGTACGCGGAACTGTTGATGGCATTCGTTGCACGCGGCGTTCACCGCCTCGAACTGCGCGTCGAAGGCGCGGACGTCCTTCCCCCGCGCGAGCTGCGCGAGGCGCAGCGTCTCGCGCTCCAGTCTCGCCGCCGCGGCGCGGAACTCCGCCTCGCGCTGCCAGACGTCCGGCTTGGCCGCCGTCCGGGCGACCTCCGGTCCGGTGCCTTTCGGGAAGAGCAATGGCAGCCCGCCCGCCAGTCCCCGCAGCGCCTCGGCATCGACCGGCAGCCGCGAGCGGTCGCTCATCTGCTTCTTCACCACCATCGACATGGCGTTCATGTGCGCGCCCATGGCCTTCATGACGATCGAGCGGTACTTGATCGTCGCCTCCGGCTGGTCGGCGGCGAGGAGCGGCAGGGCGAGGAGGAGGAGCAGGAGCGGGAGTCGTCGCATTCGTGAAAAGGCCCGCCGCGCATGATCGCGCGGCGGGCCGGGAACGACAAACGAAAGATGGCTTACGGCTTGGTGGTGCAGAGCGACCAGGAGCCGCTGCCGCTGTACGAGTAGACGCGCCACCGGTAGGTGCCGGCCGTGCCGTTGTAGGAGATGTTCTCCGTGGCGGTCGTCCCTTCCGAGGCCGCGACCTGCGTCCAGGCGGTGCCGCTCCACTTCTGCAGGTAGAGGTCGAAGTCGACGCCGGAGGGACCGGTCAGCTTGCCGGTCTGGATGCCGGCGTTCGCGGCGAAGCCGCTGCTGCTCGTCACATAGGCCGTCTGGCCGGTGCCGGTGAAGGAGCCGCTGTAGCTGGTGCACGCCGCGGCGCCGGTGTAGGTCGCCTTCAGCGTGACGCTCGCGTACGACGTGTAGCCGTTGAGGCTGATGTACCAGTCGCCCGCGACCGGGTTGGCAACGGTGACGGTCTCGTTGTTGCCGGTCAGGTACGGGCGGTAGTCCCAGACCGTGCTGGTCGGGATGGCGCCGCGCTTGACGTACATGTCGGCGTCGCCCGTGCCGCCGGACATCACGATCTGGAGCTGGGTCTGGCCGGTGGGGACGGTGATCTTGAAGTTCTTCCAGCTTCCGGCCGCGCCGGAGAGGCCGGTGACCGCCA
>DATEOX010000636.1:0-5138 GCA_035273585.1 Thermoanaerobaculia bacterium | reverse complement strand
ACGACCATGGTCAGCGGGTCGATTCCGTACTGGGTCTCCTCGCGCAGCGCGGTGAGCAGCTTGTCGGCGTCGATCGTGTCGCCGGCGCGCGCGGCGGTGAAGAAGGCCTCCAGCTTCGCGGTGAGGGTGGCCTTCGCCTGGGCCGCCGTGACGCCGTCGGCCAGGGTCACCTTCATCGCCGCCGAGACATCCATTACGCTCGTCCCCGCCGCGGCCTGCTCGGCGAATTCGTGCGGACCGAAGGAGACGTCGGCCAGCTCCACGGCGACGCCCGGCGGCGGAGCGAAGTCCTTGTCGGGATCGCCGCCGACGGTGAGCTGCAGCACGTCGAGGATGCGCGCGTCGCCCAGCAGCGCCGCGGCGAGCGGCTTGATCCGGATCTTCTCGCCGATCCCCTTGTTCCGGATCGCGGAGACGAGCTTCTCCTTCGCCGCGTCCTCGATCTTCTGCACGTCCTGCGGCGTGGCCAGGAGGAGGCGGAGGTTCGCCGTCAGCTTCAGCGGCTTGGCCACGTCGGGCGGCAGCACCCGCACGCCGGCCGGGCGGAGCTGCTCGATGCGCGCCGTCACTTCCGGCGGCAGCTCCGTGTTCCCGTCGATGAGGCTGATGGAGAGGGCGATCTCGCCCGGCACGCCGTTCGGCATCTCCGTGATCCGGACGTCGCGCACCTGGTTCATCTGCAGCAGGCCGTGGCGCAGGCTCTCCACCGTCCCCTTGTCCGCGCCGGCCAGCGCGCCGCGCACCCGCAGCCGCAGGTCGTCATCCGATTCGTCCTCGGTGGCCCGGGCGGTGGGACGCTCGTTCGTCACCTCGCTCAGGCCGGCCACGGCGCGGGCGATGACCGTCAGCTTGTTCGCCTCGACCACCGGCGTCCCCTCGGACGCCCCGCGCACCCGCACCTCGGCCACCGACTCGCCCTCGCCCATCACGTACGTCTCGCTCGTCTCGTAGCGGATCTTGTCCAGCGCGTCGGTCACCGGCGTCCCCTGAGCGATGGTGATCGCGCCGAGCAAGCCGGGCCGGCGGCGAAAGGTGACGGTCCCCACCGCCCGCCCCGCGCGGAAGCGCTCGAAGCCGAGCAGCCCGACGACGCGGTCGAGCGAGCCGCCGCCCGCCGTGTCGACGAAGGCGGAGTCGTAGGCGATGTTCAGTTGCGCGTAGACGCTGGCCAGCTCTTTGGCCACGGCTTCGAGCAGCGTGCGCGCGACGCTGCCGACGTTCACGTCGGTGATCACCGTCGGCTCGGCGGCGCGCGGGTAGTAATTGATGGTGAGCGCGGTGCGGTCGGCGGGCCGCTTGCCGAAGGGGAGGAAGCGGATCGTGCCCCCGGCCGGCGCGAGCTCGTAGTCGGACAGGCTGAAGACGTACGGCACCGGCGGGTCATCGTCCTTCCGCCCGGCGATGAAGCCGCTCACGAACGAGACGCGGCTCACCGGGCGGCGGCGCAGCGCCACCTGCGGCAGCGGCACCGGCGCGCCCGGCGGCGCCTTCTCGTACACGACGTCGTGCGTCTCGGCGACGATCCCGCCGGTCAGCGACGTGAGCATGTCGCGCACGATGTCGGGGTAGATCCGGTCGACGAGGCTCACAGTGTCACGTCCAGCGCCAGCGAGAGCGCGTCGTCGTCATCGATGGGAAGGACGGAGAAGGAGACCCGCAGCGTGTCCGGCTGTCCCGGCACCGGATCGACGGCCAGGCCGGTGACCTCCCGGATGCGCGGCTCCTGGGCCAGCGCCTCCAGCGTGTAGAGCCGCGCGAGCTGGCGGTTCGTCTCGTTGTTCTCGCGGCCGATCAGCTCCGTCAGCCGGCAGCCGTACTGCGGATGGCCGAGCGCCTCGAGCGAGCCTTTGAGCGTGAGCAGGCGGAGGGTCACGGCCTGGGCCAGGTTCTCCCGGCCGCTGACGGAAGCGATGCCGAGGAGCTCGCCGCTGCGCCCCGTGGAGCCGCTGCCGGCGATGCGCAGGTCGAGGCTCCCCCACGAGTCGGCCGACTCGAGCGCCACCGCGCTGACCGTCCCGGCGTAGCGGGTCAGCCCGATGTCGACGCCTTGCCGGCGGTAGCTCTTCGCCTTCGCCATGTCATCCTCCGATCAGCACCATGCCCGCGCCGACGACGTTGCCCACCGGCGCGTCCGCGGGATCGTTGCAGGTCGCGGCCGTGTCGCCCACCCGCGCCGCCTGCTTGCCGCCGATCTTCACCGTGGCGCTGCCGAGCTGGATGGTGGCCTTGTTCGAGGGCGGCTTCTGGAACGAGACGCCGGGGGGCGTGGCGATGTGCGCCGGGGAGTTGTCGGCCGTCGAGCCGACCACCGCCGCCGGCTGGCCGCCGATCTTGACCGAGGAGATCGTGCCGCCGTTGATCATCCCGCTGAAGGGATGGGGCAGCGGCGTCGGCACCGTGCCGCTCGCGGACGGGACCATGACGATGTGCGTGTCCACGCCCACCACCTGATCGTTCGCTTTCGCCGCCGGCTTGCCCATCAGTTCAGCTCCACCGTCGCGCCGGAGATCTTCACCGACCCGTCCGCCTTGATCTCGATCTGTCCCGCCTTCAGCTTCAGCGACCCGGTCGTCTCCACCGAGACGTCGCCGCTCTGCTCGAGCGTCACCTTCGCATCGCCTGCCTTCAGCTCCGCCTTCCCGTCCGACGGGCCGCTCTGGGTCAGGGCCAGCACCACGTCCTGCGCCTTGAACTGGATGCCGCCGTCGTCGATGAGCACCTCGACGTTCACGCTGTTGCCGGCCAGCTTCAGCTCGATCTTGCGGCCGCCGTCCGTCGCCACCTTCAGTTCGATCCGGTCGGTCGACGTCTTCGCGTCGCCGGGCAGGAAGGCGATCAGCTCCCCCGGCGCGTTCGCCGGCGGCGCGACCTCTTCGTTGTAGAGGCGGCCGATGACCACCGGCGCGTGGAGGTCGCCGCCGGCGAAAGCGACGAGCACCAGGTCGTTCTCGCGCGGTAGGGAGGCGAAGCCGATGAACTGCACGGCGATCGGCACCTTCGGCAGCACTACGCCGCTCTCCCGCAGCTGGACGGTGCAGGCGTAGTCGGGGCCGGCGCCGGAGCCGTGGACCGACTGCACGATGCCCAGGCACGGCGCCGCCTGCTGGGCCGCTTCGTGACGGGCGATCTGCTGGATGGTGCTCACGAGCCTGTGCATGGCGTCCTCAGAAGGCCCCCGCGATGGCGCCGGCCAGCGAGCCGAGAAGGGCCAGCGGATCGAAGGCGTCGCCGCCGCGATCGAAGTCGGCCCGCGTGGTCGCCCCGCGCGGCCCGATGATGTGGCGCACCCGCCGCAGCCACAGCTTGTCCGCCGGGAATCCGTCCGGCAGCTCCTGGATCTCGATCACGCTTCCCGGCCGCAGCTCCGGCTGCAGGAACGCCACGAGACTTCCTCGGCTGCGCGACGCGCCGTAGCTCCGCTGCCGTGACGCGCCGGCGGTGGCCGCCGCCTTCGCCGTCCGCAGCGCCGGCTCGCTGTACCAGCGTGCTTTCGGCGACGGCGGCGCGGGCCGGTTCCCGCCGAAGAAGTCGGTGGACGGCTTGAGCGCCTCGGGCACCGACGCCGATCCGGCGCCGCTCGCCCCGGCCACGACGAAGCGCTCGATGGCCTCCGCGCGCGCGGCGTGATCGATGGACAGCAGCTCGCGGCCGTACTTCAGCGCGACGTCCGCCGCGGTGGCATCGATGACCAGCGTCTCCAGCTCGTCGTCCGCCGTGACCCGTCCCACCGCGCCGCTCCACTCCGCCACGCGGGCAATGTGCTCGTACGCGTTGCGCGCCGGATCGGCGACGTAATACGCGAGCTCGACGCCGTCCTCGACGTCCGCCGTGGAGACACCCGCCTCGCCGCACAGGCTGCGCACGACGTCGCCGGCGGAGGTCTGCTCGTACGTGGCCGCGGGACGGAAGCGGGCCAGCGCGCCGCCGGCGTTCAGGGCCCGCACGCGGGTGACGTCGAAGGAGCGGTGCACGGCCTCGATCGTGCCGGTGAAGACCGGCGCGTCCTTTTCGCCATTGCCGAGGGTGAGCGTGGCTTTGTCGCCCGGCGCCGCGGAGAAAGAGAGTGAGGAGGGGAAGGTGACGGTCAGCGCATCGACGACCGGCGCCAGGGCGAGGGAGACGGAGATCTCCACGGCCTGGGTGGTGAAGCGCTGCGAGCCGAGGTCGAGGGCGTAGGTCGGCGCGAGGACGGAAGTCATCCCGTGATCTCCTTCGCCGCGCCGGCGATGGCGCCCATCTGCTCGGCGGCCTTGGTCACGTCGCCCACTTTGTCCACCAGCGGCTTGATCGGATTGCCGATGCTGGCCAGGTCGGCCAGGTTCGCCAGCGCGCTGAGCTGGTCGATCGCGCCCATGACCGCGTCGGCGGCGTCCATCAGGCTGCCGGCCTGCGCCGCGATGTCGTCGAGCACGGAGCCGAGCGCCCCCGGATCGAAGCCGAGATCGCCCAGGCCGAAGTCGCCCAGCCCGCCGAACGCGCTCACTTCCGCGGGAGGGGGAAGGGGCGGGCTCTCGGCCAGGGCCAGCGCGTACGCGACCTGCCCCGCCGGCCCGACCTGCTGCTCGGCGCGGAAGGACTCGATGACCATCTTCTCGACGGAGAGGGCGGTGGTGATGTCCGCCGTGAAGGTGACTTCCTCCCCGGAGGCGGCCTTCTGCTGCAGTTTCTCGAGGTCCGCCGCCGCCGTGTCGGGGAGGAGGAGGCCGGAGAGGAAGATCCGATGCGAGCGCCGCCCGAGCCGCTGATGCAATGTGCCCGGCAGCCCGGCGATCTTCTGCCGCACGAAGTCCTGATCGGTCTCCTGACGGATGACCTGCACGGCCTTCAGCGCGACGTCGTCGATCATCGGCACGCCCATGTCATCCCTCCAGGATCCCGGCGTCCGCCGCCGCCTGCTCCAGCCGATCGGCCAGCTCTTCGAAGAGGAGGTCGAGGTCGGGGCCCGCCGCGCTCTCCGGCGGCGCCTCGATCGCCCTCGTGCGCAGCGCGCCGTCCACGTCGCTCTCGACAGTCACCGCCTGCGCCGCCGCCCCGCCCGCCCGCAGCGAAAACCGCCCCGCACCGCGGCCCACAGGCGCGGCAGATGAGGCAACCGCATCCGGCTCACGCGACGCACCCCTCACCCCAGCCCTCTCCTC
>DATEOX010000635.1:0-2279 GCA_035273585.1 Thermoanaerobaculia bacterium | reverse complement strand
CGAAACGCTCCCGCAGGTGGGGCAGGAGCATTGCGGATCGAGCGGCCGCTGGTCGGCGGCGAACCGCGCGTTCTTGATCGAGACCTTCCCGAAGCTGGTGAAGAGCGTCCCGTTCCGCGCGTTGCGCGTAGGCATCACGCAGTCGAACATGTCGATGCCCGCGGCCACGCCGTTGACCAGGTCCTCCGGCGTACCGACGCCCATCAGGTAGCGCGGCTTCTCCTCCGGCAGCAGCGGCGCGGTGAAATTCACCACCTCGAACATCTCCGGCTTCGGCTCGCCGACGGAGACGCCGCCGATGGCCACGCCATCGAAGTCCATCCCGCCGATCACTTCCACCGACTGTCTGCGCAGATCGAGGTGGATGCCTCCCTGCACGATGCCGAACAGGGCCGGCCCGCTCTCCCTCGCGTTCCGCGCATCGAGCGAACGGCGGGCCCAGCGGTGCGTCAGCTCCATCGACTTCGCCACCTCGCCATGCGCGATGCCGTACGCCGGGCATTCGTCGAAGGCCATGGCGATGTCCACGCCCATGCGGGACTGGATCTCGATCGACTTCTCCGGCGACAGAAAGTACGGCGAGCCGTCGAGATGGCTGCGGAACTCGACACCTTCCTCCTTGATCTTGCGAATGGAGGCGAGGGAGAAGAGCTGGAAGCCGCCGGAGTCGGTGAGGATGGCCCGCTCCCACCCCATGAAGCGATGCACGCCGCCGAGCTGCTCGAGCAGGTCGACGCCCGGACGGAGCATCAGGTGGTAGGTATTGCACAGCATGATCTCCGGGCCGAGAGCCCGAAGCTGGTCGGTGGTCAGGCTCTTGACCGACGCGAGGGTGCCGACGGGCATGAAGACCGGCGTCTGGATCGTGCCGTGCGATGTGGCCAGCTCGCCCCGGCGCGCCGCGCCGTCGCGGGCGAGAACTGCGAACTTCACTGCAATTTCATCTGCTCGACACGCACGCCCGCCGGAAGGTTGAGCGTGAAGCGGCTCTGCGCCACCGGCGCGTTCACCTTGATGTTCGTGAACTCGTAGCGGGTCACGTCGCCGTCGCCCTCGACGTACTCGATCTTGTTCGTCAGGTACGACTTCTTGTCGATCCAGAGCTTGATGTGCTTCACCCGCTTCGCCACCGTCTTGCTCTTCGGGTTGAGGTCGAGCGTGTAGGACGTGTTCGCGGCGTTGTCGGTGAAGACGAAGTCGAAGTAGCGGCCCAGCTCGTCGATGGCGCCCGTGGCCCCCATGTACTTGAAGATGCGGTCCTCGAAGCGCTTCACATCGACCGTCTCGGCCTTGGAGATCTCCGGGTAGTAGGTGGTCAGCTTGCCTTGGGCGATGAGCATCGTCACCCGCTTCGGCGCGTCGTACGTCCAGAGCACGTTGTTCGGCTTGGAGTAGACGAAGGTGCCGGTGGAGACTTCCGGCTTGGAGAGCAGGGAGAGCTCCTTCTCCTGCTTGAACTCGGCCTGCAGGGTGTTGGTCTTCTTTTGCTGCTCCTGCACCTTCTTGACGACTTCCTCGATCGTCACGGTCTTCTTCGGCGCGGCGGCGAGAGGGACGCTGATGACTGCCGCGGCGAGGGCCGCGAGGAGGTTCCGGCGGTTGAGCATGCGCTGCGAAACGGGGCCCCGAGCCACTCTTATTTCAAGACATGTGTATACTGAAAGCTCATGAAAACGAACGCCTTGGCGATCGTCCTGCTCCTGGCGGCCCAGGCCGCCTCCGCCGCCGTGCAGTACGAGTTCCACCAGACCAGCCACTCGGACATCGATCAGAACGCGCCGGTGGAGCTGGTCGGGCGCGCCATCATCGACGGCGAGCGCTCCCGCGTCGACTTCCTCGGCGGCGACGCATACCCGCCCGATACCTACGTCGTCTCCACCGACGGCTCGCGCACCCTGACCTTCGTCGATCCGGTGCGCAAGTCGTTCACCCAGTTCAACACCGCGAACCTCGCCGCCGCCATCGGCGCCAGCCGGATCGAGATCACGAACCTGCAGTCGAACGTCGAGAAGCTGAATGACGCCCAGACCGTGGCCGGCGTCCCGACCAATCACTACCGGCTGACCATCAGCTACGACATGTCCGTGACCTTCGGCGCGATGCCGCTCAAGCAGTCGGTCAAGACGGTCATCGACAAGTGGACGACGGTGGCCTTCGGCGACGTGAACGAGATGTTCCTCGCCAGCGCCGGTGTCCGCACCGGCAACGCGAAGGTCGACGAGGTGATCGAGCTGGAAGCGACGAAGATCAAGGGCCTGCCTCTCAAGCAACTGGTGCAG
>DATEOX010000634.1:0-7455 GCA_035273585.1 Thermoanaerobaculia bacterium | reverse complement strand
CGCGCCGCGCGCGCCGGCACGCTCACGCGCTACTGGTGGGGCGACGCCTACCTCCGCTTCCGGGCGAACTGCCAGGAGGAGTTCTCCCCCGCCCGCCCGTCGCACGTCGGCGAGTTTCCGGCGAACCCGTGGGGTCTCATCGATATCCTCGGCAACGTCTGGGAGTGGTGCCAGGAGTGGTTCACCGATCCGGTTTTTCGGATGCCGGTGAAGTGGCGCGTGCTGCGCGGCGGCTCGTGGTACGCCGAGCGCTGGAACGTGCGCTGCTCCGAGCGCTACTGGGGCGAGCCCGACGCGCGCGACACCAACGGCACGTGCGGCGTACGCCCCGCGCTGGACGTCTCGATCTGCTTCGACTGGTGAGCGTCATGACACCGTCTTGCGCACCAGCCGCGCCACCACCCTGCCGAAGCGGCCGACGGCATCCGACAGGTCGGCGTCGTCCACCAGCACGTAATCGGGGAAGCAGACCTCCTCGATCGGCTGCACGGCGACCTGCGCGCAGGCGATGCCGGCGGCCATCAACTTCCTGACCAGCGCGCGCAGCGACTCGACGGAGCACTCCGTCGGCGAGCCGTCGCTGATCATCACCAGCAGGCGGGCCGAGCGGCGGCTGGCCATCGCCACGCGCGAGACGTACCAGAGCGCCGCCGCGTCGTTGTTCCCTCCCTCCGGCGCGAGCTTCGCGACAGCGCACTGCGCCGCGGTGCCGGCGTCGTAGATCACCTCGTCGGTGAAGCCGAAGAAGCGCGCGTCGATGCCATCCAGCCCGCGCGCGGCCTCGGCGATGAGCGCGGAGAAGAGATGCGCCCGCTCCATGCTCCCCGCGCGGGACATCGAGCCGGAGCAGTCGATGACCACGCCGAGGAAGAGGTCGGCGCGCCGCACCGTGCGGCGGGCCATCAGCAGGCGCGGATCGCCGCCGATGATCGCTCGCTGCAGCGCGCTCCGGTCGACCGCGGAGCCGGCCGTGCGTCGGCGCAGGGTGATGCGCGAGAGGCCAAGGGTCTCGAAGAAACGGCGCAGACGCCGGCTCCATCCGGCCACGCCTTTGGCCAGTTCGAAGTACTCGTGAGGGTGATACGGCAGGGTGATGACTTCCGTGATCTCGGCGAAGTCGGTGCCGCCGCCGCGGTTGATCGTCTGGCTCTTGCCCGCCTTCTGCTTCGGCCCCGGCTCGCGCGGCGCCTGGCGGATGGAGTCGATGGCGTCCGCGAGGTCGGCATCGGAGACGCCGGGCAGCCGCTCGGCCAGCTCGCCCGCGTCGGCGGAGGTCGCGCCGTGCAGGCCGACGGCGTCGGCCAGGCCGAGCTCATCTCCGAAGATCCGCTTCAGCTCGCGCGCGATATCCAGCAGGTCGCGCGGCCGCGACTCGCGGAACTCTTTACCGAACAGCGCCAGCGCCTCGGCTACCTTCGGGTCGCCGGTGCGGTTGCCGAGCCCCATGCGCAGTGCGCGGAGGAAGCGCGAGTAGCTCGAGCCGTGCGCCTCGAGCTCGCGCAGGAGGCGGCCGGAGTTGATCGCGACCTTGCTCCGGTCGCGCGCCGGCTCCATCCCCGCCCGGACGAGCACGCCGTACGCGGCCCCCTGCAGCAGGGCCAGCAGCGAGGCGATGTCGAAGTCGCGGCTCGTCCGCTGGAACGCCCACGCGGCGAGGATCTTCAGCGAGTCGCCCCACTCGGTGTCGATGGAGCGGAGGTTGCGCTCCAGGTGCTCGTCCTGCACGAGGTTGAGGAGCGACCCGAGCTTCTCATCGACGGCTTCTTCCTGGATGGCTTCCCATTCGGCGCCGCCGTTCCAGCGGTGATGCCCGATCTCGTGGAGGATGATGGCCTCGACGATGCGCCGGCCGTCCATCTCGCCGCGCAGCAGCGGCAGCGGGTTGAAGTGGATCACCCGCCCGCCGAGGTAGGTCATGCCGATCTCGCCTTCGGCCGTGCCGTAGAGGCGGAAGCGGAAGGTCTTGCCGGTCAGCTCCTGCCCGCGCTCGATGCCCCACGAGGCGATCTCCGCCAGCGCGCGGATGGCGCGCGCTTTCGAGAAGCGGTCGGGCCTGACCAGGGAGAGGGCGCGCTTGCGGTTGTCGTCGTCGACGCTCCCCTCGATGATGTCTTTGATGATCGTCGCCGCGGTCTCGCTGTCGAACGCGCCGGCGGTGACGCGGTCGAGGAGGTCGCGCTCGAGGCGGGCGTCGCCGGTCAACAGGATGTCTTCGATGGTGTCGCTCGGCGGCGCCGGATCCTCCGGTTTCCCGACGACCGCCACTTGCTCCGTCATCACGGACGGTGTCTCTTCGCGCATCCGCGCGAGCAAGGCCATCACCGCCGCGCCGTCCTGTTCTTCGAGTTGCTCGATGGCCGCCTCGACCTCTGCCGTCGGCACCTCGCGCAGCAGCACCTCCATCATCGCGGCCGAGGGCGGCACGTCGTCATTGGCGTGGTCGCGCCGCGCGTTGCGCGCGACGGCCCGCAGGAGCATCCCGATGCGCGCCGCCTCCACCGTCTCGCGTCCGGACGGGCGGAGCTTGCGCGCGATGCGCCGGAGGATGGTGCGGAGGGTCATCGGTCGCGATTATGCATACTCTGTCGCGCATGCAACTCCGCCTCTACTCCGACTTCGTCTGACCGTTCTGCTACATCGCGGAGCGAAGCAGCCTGGTCAGGCTGCTGCAGGACTACGACCTCGACCTCGACTGGCGCGGCTTCGAGCTGCACCCCGAGACGCCGCCCGGCGGCATGCGCCTCGACGAGTACTTTCCGCCCGAGCGCGTGGCCGGCATGCGCGAGCACCTGCAGCAGCTCGCCACCCGCAATGGCATCACCGACCTCCGCCAACCGGAGCGCATCCCCAACACCCGCCGCGCCCTGGCCCTGGCCGAGGTCGCCCGCGACGAGGGCCGCCTCGACGCCTTCCGCCAACGCGCCATGGACGCCCACTGGCGCGATGGCCTGGACCTCGAGTCCGACGCCGACCTCCGGACCATCGCCCGCGACGCCGCCCTCCCGCCCGACGCTGTCGCCCGCTCGCGCTCCGATCCGCAGTACCTCGAGCGCGTCGACGCCATCCGCGCCGAAGCCGACACCCTCGGCGTGCAAGGCATCCCCACCTTCGTCATCGGCCGCTACGGCATCAGCGGCGCGCAGCCGTACGAGGTGTTCGAGGAGCTGGCGCGGCGGGCGGGGGCCGGGCGGAGGAGCAGGATGGGCTGATGGATTCAGTCCTCGTACGACAACTGCTGGCCAGCTTCGCAGGGTATTCGCCGACACTGCCACCGCCCATCAACAGCGCGGGCTCTTCGAATAGCTGAGCACATCCGCATTCCCGCATCATCACGGCACGTCTTGGTGAAAACCCAATGACGCCGTCTGCCGTCGAATCCACAGGCTCATGGCTGCTTCGAAGGATCAACTGCGCGTACGGACGGCGATCGCGATCGCGGTCTGGTCGCTATTGCCGTTGACCCTGGCGGTCCTTGCCGCGGAGCAAGGAGGCGCGCTGGCGGCGGTCGTCTTTGGAGGCGTCGCGGCGGGGAGTCTCGCCGCCGCGGCTCTCGCGCGCTCGTCGGCGCGGAGGTCGCATCTCGTTGCCGTCGCCCTGCTCGTCGCGCTGTGGATCCCGTTCGCCGTTCACACCGTGCGCCGGTTCGTGTTTGCGTCCGGCGCGGGGGCGCTGGCGGTCGCGCACTCGCCGCTGCCGTTCGTGATCGGCGCGGTCGTCGAGTCCTTCTTTGTCGTTCCGCTCGCCGCCTTTGCGCTCGGCGTCTGGCGTCGCCGAGCGCCTATTTCTTCGCCGCCTTCGTCGCCTTCCTGACCAGCGTCAGCATCTTCGGCTGGTCCTTGTACGCCTCCGTGTACAGCTTCACCTTCGCCGGCGGGAGGCGGTAGCCGGCGGCGGCGAGGGTGGCGGCGCCTTCGCTGGCGTACGTGAGGCCGAACTCGAACGCGGTCAGGCCGGTGATGTTCGTGGCGTTCATGTCGGCGCCGGCGGCGAGGAGGAGCTTGATCGTTTCGGCGTCGCAGGTGCGGGCGGCGGCCATGAGCGGAGTATTGCCGCGGTCATCCGCGATCTTCGGGTCGGCGCCGCGGGCGAGGAGGAGCTTGACCACCGCCTTCGCCTCCCCGTCGCACGACTGCTCCACGACCACGCGCAGGGCGGGATCGCCGAACATGCGGGGGAAGCGGTGGTTGGGGGACATGCCGGCGTCGAGGAAGGCCGTGACGCTCTCCAGGTCGACGTCGTTCAACGCGCGGAAGTAATCGTCCTCGGAGTACTGCAGCTTGTTCTCGCGCAGGGCGGCGAGGCCGCGCTCGCGCGCCTCCGGGTCGGCCGCGGCGACCGTCGGCACCGAGCGGCGGTTCGAGTACGACGAGCCGAAGCTCTCCATCGTCGCCTTGGCCATGAGCTGGACCGTCGGTTCCGGATCGCTGGTCAAGGGGCGGATGGTGTCGGCGGCGGCTTTCGCGTCGCTGCCGCGGTTGCGCAGCGCCTGCAACGCGGCGACGCGCACGTCGCGCTCGCCGCCCTCCACCGCGGTCTTCGCCAGCACCGGCACGACCGTCGCGGAGTCGAGCTGCAGCTTGTTGATGGCGCGCACCGCGTTCGCGCGCACCTCGCGCACCGTGTCCTTCTCCACGACCGCGACGAGCACCGGCAGCGCGCGTTTCGCGGCGGCAGCTTTCGCGGAGGCGTCGATCGGAAACGAGGCGTCGGCGATCTCCCCCGCGGCCTCGACGGCACGCGCGCGGATGTCGGGATCGCGCTCCGAGCGGACCGCCTGCAGCACCGCATCCAGGCCGTCGAGGGCGAGGCCGCCGCCCGATTGCAGGGAGCGGATGGCGGCGCCGCGCACGCTCCCCTCGGCGTCGGTCATGAGTCGGGCGACGGGAAGCACCCACAGCTTCGCATCCGACTTCTGACGGCCGACCAGCTCCGCGGCGATGACGCGCACCTGCGGGCTCGCGGAAGAGAGTTGGCTGACCAGCGTCTCCGTCCAGCGGTCGCCGGGCGGCGGCTTCAGCTCGCCCAAGGCGATGAGGATCGGATGGGCGGCGGCGGGCGAGCGGCGGAGCTCGGAGAGCAGCGGCGCGATGACCGCGCGGTCCTGCTGCTGGCCGAGGTAGCGCATCGCCTTGCGCGCGGACTCCAGGTTGTCGCGATCGGTCTCCGTCTTCGCGTAGTCGACGAGCGGCGCGACGAGGCGGTCGCCCGCCTCGATGCCGATGAGCGCCCGCGCGGCCATGAAACGGTCCGTCGTGTCGCCGCCGCGCAGCACCGAGCGCAGCGGCGCGGCAAGCTCCTTCTCCGGCACATCCATGGCGATGAGCGCGCCGGCGGCGCGGATCACGACCGAGAGCTCCGCGTCCGACAGCGCGGCGCGCAATGCGGGGATGGCCGGCCTGGCCGCCTTGCTCGACTCCCAGAGCGCGCTCGCGGCGGCGCGGCGGACGCGCGGATTCGGATCCGACAGCGCCGCGGCGAGGGGCGCAATCGCATCCGCGCTTTGCATCCGCCCGAGGGACTCGGCGGCTTCCATGCGCGTCTCGACGTCGCGGCTTTTCAGGTCCTTGACCAGGCCGCGGACGTCGGCAACGAGGGTGGACGGCAGGAGCGCGAGGAGGAGCACGAATGCCTGGCGCATCGGCTCAGTGTGCCACAATCAAACGCGGTGACCTCATGCGCGTGCTCATCGTGGAAGACGACGTCGTGCTGCGGAGCGGTCTGGTCGACCTGCTCGCCGGCGCCGGTCACGCGCCAGAATTCGCGGGCGACGGCCCGAGCGGATTGCAGCGCGCGACCGAAGAGCCGTTCGACCTCCTCCTCCTCGACCTGACCCTTCCGCGCCTCGACGGCATCGACCTCTGCCGCCGGGTGCGCATGGCCCGGCCGTCGCTGCCGATCCTCGTCCTCACCGCGCGCGGCTCCGAGGATGAAAAAGTGCGCGGCCTCGAGGCAGGCGCCGACGACTACGTGACGAAGCCGTTCGGAGCGCGCGAGCTTCTGGCGCGCGTCGATGCGCTGGCGCGGCGCAGCGCGGCGATGCCCCGCGAGCCGGAAGTGCTGGAGCTGGACGGCTGCCGCATCGACCTCGGCCTGCTGCAGGCGCGGCGCAACGGCGCGCCGCTCCCCATCACGCCACGCGAGGCGGGCATCCTGCGCTGGCTCTATCGTCACAAAGGCCGGGCCGTGCCGCGCCACGAGCTCCTCGGGCAGGTATGGGGAGCGAGCGAAGAGCTGGAGACGCGCACCGTCGACATGACTATCGCCAACCTGCGGCAGAAGATCGAGGCCGACCCCGCCGCGCCGCGGATCATCGTCACGATCAAAGGCGCGGGCTACGCGTGGGGGGAGATGTGAAGCGCGCGCTGCTCGCCGTCGCGCTGCTGCTGGTCGCCGTCGGATTGCCGTGCGGGGCGTGGTTCGTGGCCGGCTCGCGCGAGGCGGAGCGGGAGTCGCAGCGCGTCGTCGACGAGTCGCGCGCGGAGGCCAGGCTCGCGGCGGGGGCGATGGCCCAGCAGCTCGGCGCGCGGCTGGAGAAGATCCGCGCGACGGAATCGCAGCGGCCGTACTTTCACTATCAGAACCTCTTTCACGATCCGCGCGGCGCGAGCCAGGGGCTGTCCGTCGTGCCGTCGCCGCTGGCCGGCGGGCCGACCGAGCCGCTGATCCTCGCTCACTTCCAGGTGGACCGGAAGGGACAGGTCACGCTGCCGACGCTGAATGATGAAGTGCGCGAGCTGAACACGGCGGACGTCTCGCGCGAGCGGTCGATGCAGCAGACGCTCAGCGCCGCGGCACCCGTGGTGCTGCGCGACGGCGGCCCGGCGCTCGCGTCGCTGGAGGCAGAGGTGCGGGCGAGGACGAAGCGGCGCGAAGGAGAGCGGGCGTCCCCCCCGCCAGCGGCGGCACGTCTCGTGCCGCCGGAATCGCAACAGACCGCGGACGCCCGTCGGCTGGCGGGCGAGACGCCCGCGCGCCCGGAACCGAAGGAGATCGAAAAGTCGGCCTTCCAAGTGCCGGGGACGAACATGACGCAGTCACTGAACGTGCAGCGGCTCGACCCGATCGTCTTCGCCCAGAACGCGCAGTCGAACGTCGTCTACAAAGAGGTGAAGGAGCCGGCAGCGCCGCGGACGAAACCGGTGCTGCCGTCGCACCGCGCGCCGGAGGTCGAGGTGGCGACGAGCGACTTCGCCTGGAGCAGCATCGACGTCGGCGGGCGGCGGTCGCTGGCGGCGCTGCGGCCGGTGGTCACGCCCGAGGGGGCGGCCATCCAGGGCTTCGTCGTCTCGCAGGCGGCGCTGCAGGATGCGATCCGCAGCGCGGGGCCGGCGGCCACGTACCTCGAGCTGAAGCCATCGGCCAAGGACGGCATCCCGATCGGGAGCAGCGGCTGGTCGCTCGCGGTCGATGAGCGCGCGGCGAGCGCGCCAGCCATCGCCAGAGCGGAAGAGATCC
>DATEOX010000633.1:0-9251 GCA_035273585.1 Thermoanaerobaculia bacterium | reverse complement strand
GTCATCACCCGGATGCCGGAGAGGACGGGGCCGAACTGCATCTTGAGGTGGAACCAGTCGAGGAGCGGGCCGCGGTGGCGGACGCCGATGTTCATCTCGCAGTCGCCGCGCAGGACGGGGAGCACCAGCGCGTCGACGTGCTCGGGGGTGACGATCATGTCGCCGTCGGCGAAGAAGAGGAGGTCATGCGAGGCGTTCTCCACCCCCACCCTCATGGCGAAGCCCTTGCCCCGGTTCTCGCGGAGGGCGATCACCTTGACGTCGAAGGAGCGGGCGATCTCGACCGTATGGTCCGTCGAGCCGTCGCTGACGACGATCACCTCGTCGATGAGCCGGTGAGCGGTGAGGACGTCCAGGACGTGACCAATCGTCCGTTCCTCGTTATAGGCAGCGATGACCGCGGTCGTCCTCAAATCGGTTCACCTCGTCAGAGTGGGGGAGAGTGCAACCGGCAGACCATAGCATAGGCAGCGCCCGGCAACGCCCTTGCACACGCCTCCCCGCATGAAACGCTCTTTCCTCTACGCCATGCTCCTCACGGGGGCCTGTCTGGTGCTGGCGGCGCTGACGCTCACCGCCTCCGGGTGCAGCACCTTGGCGAAAGCGGTGAACATCGAGAATCCCCGCTACTCGATCCGCAACCTCCGGCCCCGGCTGGACATCGCCCTCCCCCTCTCCGCGTCCTCCATCGACTTCGATTTCACCCTGGGAGTGGACAATCCGAACGCCGTCGGCATCAAGCTCTCCGGCGTCGATTTCAACCTCCTGGTCAACGGCAACCCCCTCCTGAATTCCAACACCACCCAGAACGTGAGCATCCCGGCCCGCGGGTTCGGCGAGGTCCGGCTGCGCAGCCGCGTCGACTACAACAGCATCCGCAACATCTGGCGGGAGGTGGCGGACGTGATCCAGGGCAACCGCGCGCGCTACGAGCTGCGGGGCAACGCCTACTACGACACGCCCGTCGGCCGCCTGACCTTCCCCGTGACGGTCTACTCGAACGGGTCGAACGACACGAGTCGATGACGGATCTGGTGGTCGAGGTCTGCAGCCGCGAAGAGGCGGGCGCGATCCTCTCCGCCGCCGACTCGGGCGTCTCGTTCCTGATCTCCATCGGCGAGGCACAGGACGCCGTGCCGGCCGGCTACGCGAATGTCGCGGAGAAGATCCGCCTCACCTTCGCCGACTCCTACGACGAGACCGGTGCCACTGACGCCCACGTGCAGCAGATCATCGATGCCGCCCGCTCCCTCGCCGCCCGCTCCCTCGCCACCCGCCCTGGGCGCGTCCTCATCCACTGCCAGGCGGGCGTCAGCCGCTCCAGCGCCGCCGCGTTCATCATCCACGCCGTGCTCCTCGGGCCCGGCCACGAGGAGGAAGCGCTGGCCCGCGTCATCGAGCAGCGCCCGATCGCGAGGCCGAACCGCCGCATGCTGGAGATCGCCGACCGCCTCCTCGGCCGCGGCGGCGCGCTCACCGCGGCGCTCGATGCTCAGGGCATGCGGTAGACAAAGGCGTTGATGTGCATCCCGGCGCCGACCGAGGCGAAGAGGGCGATGTCGCCCGTGCGCAGCTCGTGCCCCTCCAGCTTCCCCTTCAGGATCAGGTCGAGGAGCGTCGGGACGGTGGCCACGGAGCTGTTGCCCAGCCAGGAGATGGTCATGGGCAGGACGCCGTCCGGCGGCTGGGCGCCGTCCAGCGCGTAGAGCGCGTCGCAGATCGCCTCGTCCATCTTGCCGTTGGCCTGGTGGAGGAGGACCTTCTTCACGTCGCGCAGCGCGATGCCCGCCGCGTCGAGGCACTGCTTCATCGCGCCGGCGACCGTCTGCAGCGCGTACTTGTACAGCTTGCGCCCTTCCATCTTCAGGAAGAGCGCCTCGAGGAAGACCTCCTCGTTGTACGACGGCCCCATGAAGAGCATGCCGGAGTGGTCGAGCGTATCCGAGCGCGCCGCGTGGGCCAGGATGCCCCCCTCCCCCTCCCGCCCTTCCACGATCGCCGCCCCGGCGCCGTCCGCGTAGATCATGCTGTCGCGGTCGTGCGGGTCGGAGATGCGGGAGAGGGTGTCGGCGCCGATGATCATCACCCGCCGCGCGTTGCCGGCGCGGATCATCGACTCGGCGGTGATCACTCCCTGGATCCAGCCGGGGCAGCCGAAGATGAGATCGTACGCGACCGTGGCCGGGTTGCGGATCTGCAGCCGCGCCTTGACCCGCGCGGCGAGCGCCGGCACGAGGTCGGAGCGGCGGCTGCCGGCGCGGACGTCGCCGAAATTGTGGGCGACGATGATGGCGTCGAGCGACTCCTTGTCCTCGCCTGCGAGCGCGTCCGCCGCCGCCTCGTATGCGATGTCCGAGGTGACCACGTCGTTCGGCGCATACCGGCGCTCGCGGATGCCGGTGATGGCCTCGAACTGGGCGACGATCTCGGCGTTCGTCTTCCCCAGCGGCGCGCCGTCCGCGGCGCGGAAGTCGTGCCCGAGGAACGCGTCGTTCGGGACGCGGACGGGCGGGATGTAGCTGCCGGTCGCGGCGATGACGGAGCGCATGGACGCCCGAAATCGTACTACGGAGAAACGATGGGGCCGGCGGGAGAGCCGGCCCTACATTCTTACGTCCGCACGTTGCGCGTGACGGTGATTGTCTCGGCCACGTAGCGGCCGTTGTTGTTCGCCCCGCGGACGGAGATCTGGTCGCCCCGCTCGAGGTCCGTCACGTTGTAGTTCTGCCCCTGGTACACGACCCGGGTGTTGTTGTCGTAATAGATCGACTGCCCGTTCTGCGTCGTGCGCAGGTTGTTGACGGTGTTCACGTTCACGTCGATCCGCTGGTTGGCGGTATCGATCGAGTTGACCGTGCCGACCACGTCGGACGCCTGCTGCGGCGAGGGGCTGCCGAGGATGATGTTGCCGAGGTCGCCGAGGGAGCCCGAGCCGCAGGCGGCGAGCAGGACGGTGGCCATCAGGAGAAGAGATGCCTTGCGCATGGTGTATACCTCCGCCGGCATGAAGAGCAAGGTTCAGACCGCCCGCTGGTTCGTGCTCGCCGCGGCCGGCGTGCTCTACGCTTCGGAGGGCTTCCCGTACGGCCTCGTCACCGAGCTCTTCCCTCCCTATCTCCGCTTCCACGGCGTCTCGCTCCAGCAGATCGGCCTGCTGAACACCGTCGCGTTCGCCTGGACGGCGAAGTTCCTCTGGTCGCCGCTGGTCGACACCTTCGGCACCTACCGGCGCTGGATCTCCGCCGCGCTGGTGGCGCTCACGGCCAGCGTCGCCGCGCTCGCCATCGCCCCCGACACCATCGGCCCGCGCTTCTGGGTCCTGGCCACGGTCGTCGCCCTCGCCTCGGCCACCCAGGACATCGCCGTCGATGCCTTCACCATCAGAATCACGTCCCAGACGCTGCTCGGCACGATCAACGCCGTCCGGGTGACGGCCTACCGCGGCGCGTTCATCATCGGCGGCGGCGGGATGCTGATCCTCGCCGGCCGCTACGGCTGGCGCACGGCGTTCCTCGCCGGCGCCGCGCTGACGGCGCTGGTCTTCCTCATCACCCTGCGCATGCCGGACGACCGCGGCGACGAGACGGTGAAGCACGACCTCGTCGGCGGCATCAGCCGCTGGTTCTTCCGGCCGCGCGCCGCGACGATCCTGGCCGTGGTCTTCCTCTACCGCGCCGGCGAGTTCGCCGTGGTGGCGATGATCAAGCCGTACTGGGTCGACCGCGGCTACACGGCGGAGGAGATCGGGACCATCACCACGGTGGTCGGCGTGCTGGTGAGCATCGCCGGCGCGTTCGCCGGCGGCTGGGTCGTCTCCCGCTTCGGCGTCTGGCGCGCGCTGCTCTGGCTGGGCATCGCCCAGACCGCCTCGAACATCGGCTACGCCACGGTGGCCACCATCGGCGGCGGGCGGTGGGGCATCTGGGCCGCTGCCGTCGTGGAGAACTTCGGCTACGGCCTCGGCACCGCGTCGTTCCTGGCCTTCCTCATGTACGTCTGCGACCGCGAGCACGCGGCGACGGAGTTCGCCCTGCTGACCGCCGCGTACGGCCTGACCCGCACCGCGGTGGGGAGCGCGAGCGGCTTCCTGGCCCAGTCGCTCGGCTACGGACCGTACTTTTGGCTGACCGTCTTCCTGGGGATTCCGGCCCTGCTCTTGCTCCCCCGCATCCGTGTCATCCTGAGCCGCGAAGACGGCGAAGGATCCGCACCCTAGAACGGGGCGCGAGATCGGTACGGATCCTTCGCTTCGCTCAGGATGACACGTCGCCAATGAACCATCGCTTTTACACCCCCCACCCGCTGGCCATCGGCGAGACGGTGGACATCACCGGCGAGGAGCTGCATCACGCGGCGCGCGTGGTGCGGGTGCGCGAAGGCGAAGAGGTCGAGCTCTTCGACGGCCGTGGCGGCGCGGCGCTCGGGTTCGTGCGCGCCGTGGCGCGCGAGCACATCACGGTCGAATTGACGCGGAGCATCGACGCGCGCGAGGCGGCGACGGCCGTCCGCCTGGCCATGGCCATCATCAACCTGGAAAAGTTCGAGCTCGTGCTGCAGAAGGCGACGGAGCTCGGGGCGCGGACGCTCATCCCGCTCGTCACCGAGCGCGTGGAGCTGCGGCCGGAGCGCTACCGCGGCAAGAGCGAGCGGTGGAACAAGATCCTCTTCGAGGCCGTGAAGCAGAGCGGGCGGGCGGTGATCCCCAACCTGGAGGAGCCGGCGGACTTCACGGACGTCGTCAAGCGCGACGAGCCGAAGCTGCTCTTCGATGCCGACGCGGTGCCCCGTCCGGCGCCCGAATCCCTCGGCGAAGTCACGTTGCTCATCGGACCCGAAGGCGGCTGGAGCGACGGCGAGCTGGCGCTGGCGCGCGAGCACAACTGCTGGATCGAGCGGATGGGGCCGCGCAGGCTGCGCGCCGAGACGGCGGCCATCGCTGCCATGACCCTTGCACAGCATCGCTTCGGCGACCTGTAGTGATAGATTGACGCGCTCGAATCCCGCCGTGGAGGTAAACCCCTTGCCCAGCGACACCCTGACCATC
The DNA here is from genome assembly GCA_035273585.1 of Thermoanaerobaculia bacterium. GTDB lineage: Bacteria > Acidobacteriota > Thermoanaerobaculia > Gp7-AA8 > Gp7-AA8 > JAFAVZ01. Next base: position 4,207 of record DATEOX010000633.1, on the reverse strand, counting down.
ACCGACAACCGCACCGGACAGACCTACGAGGTTCCGATCTCGGAAGGGACGATCCGGGCCACCGACCTGCGCAAGGTCAAAGTCGGCGACGATGACTTCGGCCTCATGACCTACGACCCGGCGTTCATGAACACCGCGTCGTGCCGCAGCAGCATCACCTTCATCGACGGCGACAAGGGCATCCTCGAGTACCGCGGCTATCCGATCGAGCAACTGGCGGAGAAGAGCACCTACCTGGAGACGGCCTACCTCCTCCTCCACGGCGAGCTGCCGACCACGGAGCAACTGGCCGACTGGACGCATCACATCACCTACCACACCATCATCAACGAGAACCTGCGCAAGCTCCTCGACGCGTTCCGCTACGACGCCCACCCGATGGGCAAGCTGATCTCCACCGTGGCCGCCCTCGGCACGTTCTATCCGGAGGCGAAGGACATCTTCGACGAAGAGGTGCGGCGCAAGCAGGTCTACCGCCTCATCGCCAAGATGATCACCATCTCTGCCTTCGGCTACCGGCACATGGTGGGGATGCCGTACGCCTACCCGGACAACGACCTCTCCTATCCGGGCAACTTCCTGAACATGATGTTCAAGACGACGGAGACGAAGTACAAGCCGAACCCGACGCTGGAGCGCGCGCTCGACGTCCTGTTCATCCTGCACGCCGATCACGAGCAGAACTGCTCGACCAGCGCCATGCGCTCCATCGGCAGCTCGCAGGTCGACCCGTACTCGGCCATCGCCGGAGCCGCGGCCGCGCTGTACGGCCCGCTGCACGGCGGGGCGAACGAGGCGGTGATCCGGATGCTGACGGAGATCGGCTCGATCAACAACGTGCCGGAGTTCATCAAGCGGGTGAAGGCCGGCGAGGGCGTGCGCCTGATGGGCTTCGGCCACCGCGTCTACAAGAACTACGACCCGCGGGCGAAGATCATCAAGCAGGTGGCGGACGAGGTGTTCGAGGTCACGGGGAAGAACCCGCTGCTGGACATCGCCCTGGAGCTGGAGCGGATCGCGCTGGAGGACGAGTACTTCGTCAAGCGCAAGCTCTACCCGAACGTCGACTTTTACTCGGGGCTGATCTACCAGGCCATGCAGTTCCCGATGGACATGTTCCCGGTGCTGTTCGCCATCGGGAGGACGTCCGGCTGGCTGGCGCAGTGGCAGGAGATGCTCCTCGACCCGGACCAGAAGATCGCCCGCCCGCGCCAGATCTACACCGGCGACACGCGCCGCGAGTTCGTCCCCATCGATCAGCGCAAGTAGAAGACCCCCGCCCACCACTCGTTCTTCGTTCTCTCCTCTTTGAGACGGAGCGCGTGCGATGCCGCCGCGGCGACGACGTCGTCGCGGCGCGCGGTGAGGACGCCGCTGACGATCAGCGCCCCTGCCATCCTGCTCTTGACGTCACCCAAGATCGGAATGATGACTTCGGGGATGATGTTCATGGTGATGACGTCGAAGGTGCCGCCTCGCAGCGCGTCGGTGCTGCCGATGAAGAGCGGCATGCTCGGCTCGGTCACGCCGTTCCTCTGCCGGTTGTCCCGCAACGCGCCGTACGCGTCGGGATCGTTGTCGAAGGCGATGGCCTTCGCCGCGCCGAGCTTGAGCATCGCCAGGGCGAGGATGCCGCTGCCCGCGCCGACATCCAATCCACGGCTGATCCGCATCCCCTCCAGCAGCTCGATGCAGAGGGAGGTCGTCTCGTGCGAGCCGGTGCCGAAGGCCTGCTCCTGCGGCACGATCAGCGCGTGCCTCCCCGTGTCGGGGATCAGCTCCGGATCGGGCGCCACGACGAACCGCTCGCCGATGAACAGCGGCTCGAGCGACTGCTGGTACAGATCGAGCCAGTTCCGCCGCTCTTTGTCCGCCGCTTCAACGTCCATCCCCTCGAAGACGCTCATCGCCGCCTCCCGCTCCGCGGCCGAGTCGAAATACGCGGTGATGACCCCGCTCTCGGACGTGCTGCCGGTGGAGGCGGTGAGGAACAGCCGCGCGAGGACGTCGTCTTCTTCGTCGGCGCTGCAGAAGATCTGGAGGAGGTAGTCGCGCACGCGGCGCATCCTAGATCACTTGGCCGGCTCGGGCTGACTCTTCTCCTTCGGCTTCACCGTGGAACGGACGACGACGATCTTGTTCAGCACGTCGAACCAGAACGGCGCGCCGAGTGAGACGGCGAGGGCGGTGAGGAGCCAGCCGAACAGAGTCCAAGCGTTGAAGGGCTTCGACAGAGGCCAGCCAATCGGCAGACCGAGCCCGTCCAGCGCCTTCTTGGCCGTTTCGAAGTTCTTCTTCGCCTTTTCCAAGTCGCCCTCGGTCGACGGTTGGGTCGTTGTCGTCGGCTGCATCGGGAGCGCCGGCTGAGTCGTCGTTGCTGGCTGAGTCGTCGTCGCCGGCTGGGTCGTCGTCGCCGGTTGGCTCGGCGACACCGGCGCTTGTGCCACGGTCTGTGGATGCTGCTTCTGGTACTCGATTGCCATCCCCACCACCGCGTCCCGCTTTGCCTTGTTCGTGGTGAGTTCTTTCACGACGGCGATCGCGTCGATGTTCATCCCCACGGCCAGAACGAGACCGATGCCGAACAGCACCCATTGCGTGTTCCGCTTGTACCAGCCGGAGACGCGGTCCATCGCGCCGTCGTACCAGTCGGCGACGTTCTTCCGCGCCTGTTCGAGGTCCTTCACGTCACGCGTCAGGATGCGCAGCGCCTGCCCGACCGGCGTCGACATCGCGTTCTTCGTGACGTCCAGCAACGCGAGCGTGAACGTGGCCGAGGGGATGTAGGACGGGAGGTTGCGCGAGCGTTCGTCGTAGTCGCCTTGGTAGAGGTTGCGGATCAAAGGGTGCTTGTACAAGGCGTCGCGCAACTTCGTATCGTTCAGCAGCGCGCTGATCCCGTCCCACAGGTACTTGCCGCGGCGCTTCAGGACAGCCTCGATGATCTCCGCCGCCGCGGTTGCGATGAGGCTCGCCAGCAGGAACACGAACACCACTCCGATCACCACGTCCAGCGCGTCGAGCCCGAGCATCGATCCCTCCCGTTCGTCAGAAGGGACGGACGAAACCGGCGGTTTCTGGCATCTCAGGCCGTGAAATGCGCGCGGTAGTCATCCATCGACGCCGCCACCACCGCCGCGGCGTGCTCGAAGCCGTAGGCGCCGCGGACGTCGATGCGCTGCGGCTCGCCGGGGACGAGCTTGTAGGTGCTGAAATAGTGCGCCAGGCGCTCGATGAGCACCTCGGGGACGTCGGCGATCGAGGTGGCATCGCCCCACATGTAGTCGCCCTGCAGGACGGCGATGATCTTGTCGTCCGCCTCGCCGCGGTCGAGGAGCTGCAGGCCGCCGATCACCCGGGCGGCGATCAGGATCTCCGACTTGGCGATCGGCCGCTCGGAGAGGACGCAGAGGTCGAGCGGGTCGCCGTCCCCCCGCTCCGCTCCCGGCGTGAGCGCCGCCACCCGCTCCGCGCAATACGTCTGAGGGATGAACCCGTACAGCGCCGGCGGCTGCGACGAGGTCCGCTGCGGACGATCGACCCGCAGATAGCCGGTCGCCTTGTCCACCTCGTACTTGATCAGGTCGAACGGCGTGATCTCGATGTACGCGTTCACCACGCGCGGCGCATCGTCCCCAGCCGAGACCCCGTGCCACGGATGCGGACGCCAGCGCGAGAATTCCGCCATCAGTTCGAGAACAAATCCTTCACCTTGTCCATGAACCCCCGCCCGTCCCCCGGCGTCTCCCCTTCCAGCGCGGCGAGCTGCTCGAGGAGACCGCGCTGCTCGTCCGACAGCGCGGTCGGGATGCGCACTGAGACGTGGACGTAGTGGTCGCCGCGGCCGGAGCCGTCGAGGAACTGCACGCCTTTGGCGCGGAGGCGGAAGACCTGGTTGGGCTGGGTGCCGGCGGGGACGCGCAGCAGCTCCTCGCCGTCCACGGTCGGGGTCCGGACCTCGGCGCCGAGGGCGGCCTGGGTGAAGGTCACGGCCTGCTCGGAGTGGATGTCGTAGTCGCGGCGGGTGAACTTCGGGTGCTCCTGCACGGAGATGAAGACGTACAGGTCGCCGGACGGGCCGCCGTTGTAGCCCGCCTCCCCCTCCCCCGCCACCCGCAGGCGCGAGCCGTCGTCTACGCCGGCCGGGATCTTGACCGAGAGCTGTTTCTCCTCCTGCACCCGCCCCGCCCCGTTGCACGTCGTGCAC
>DATEOX010000632.1:0-6964 GCA_035273585.1 Thermoanaerobaculia bacterium | reverse complement strand
GGTGGACGCGCTGGCCGCGGCGCTCGAGGCGCGAGGCGTCGCCGTCTGGCAGGACGTGCAGGACCTGCGCGCCGGCGACAACTGGAACGACAAGCTGTTCCGGGTCATCGACCGGTTGGTGAACTACGTGGTGGTGGTGCAGACGAAGGCGATGCTGCGCCGCATCGAGGGCGTTTTCCACGAGGAGATCGCCGCGGCGAAGAAGCGGCAGGCGCGAATGGGGGAGCGGGACGGCGAGCCGTGGCGGTTCCTCATCGCGGTGCGGGTCGGCGACTGCGGCCTTCTCTCCGCGCTGCAGAGCTCCCATGTCATCGACGTCGGCACCGAGGAAGGGGTCGACGCGTTGGCGCGGTCGATCCTGGAGGACTGGGAGCGCCGGGCCACGCTCGAGCAGGCGGTGGCGTCATGAACGAGGAGACCCGCAGCCGCTATCCGGGCACGCGTCCGTTCACCGACTCGCCCGACGATTACGTCCGCTTCTTCGGCCGCGCCGAGGAGAGCGAGCAGCTCTACCTGCGCGTCCTGAGCGTGCCGCTCCTCGTGCAGTTCGGCAGCTCCGGCCTGGGCAAGACCTCGCTCCTCCAGGCCGGACTCTTTCCGCGCCTGCGGCAGAAGCCGTTCCTCCCGGTGATGGTCCGCCTCAACGTGCCGGGGGAGTCGCTCACCGCCGCCGTGGCGCGCTCCATCCGCCAGAGCTGCGAGGCGGAAGGGGTGGTGCTCGACGCGGGCAAGACGGACGGCCTGTGGGAACTGCTCTCGACGACGACCGTCTGGCGGGGCGATTTTTTGCTGACGCCCGTGCTCGTCTTCGATCAGTTCGAGGAGGTCTTCACCCTCCGCGACGACGCTTTCCGCGCGGACGTCGCGGCGGAGCTGGGGGCGCTGGCGTCCGGCATCCCACCCGAGCGGCTGCGCGCGCAGGGGGCGGCTTCGCTTCCCGAAGTGAAAATCGTCATCAGCCTGCGCGAGGACTACCTCGGGTTTCTCGAGCAGTTCAGCGCGGCCATCCCCGGCCTGTTCCACGAGCGGCTGCGGCTCGAGGCGCTGAACGTGGAGCACGCGCGCGAGTCGATCACCGGCCCGGCGAAGCTCGTGGCCGGCGAAGGGGAGCAGCCGTACTCCTCGCCGCCTTTCGACTTCGAGCCGGACGCGCTCGCGGCGATGCTCGACGACCTGAAGGGCCGCTCCGGCGTGATCGAGCCGTTCCACCTCCAGCTCCTTTGCCGCAACGCGGAAGCCATCGCGCGGCGCAAGGCGACGCCGGACGGTGCGCCGGTCACGCTCACCACGGCCGACTTCCGTGGCAGCGCCAGCTTCGAGGCCGTCCTGGCCAACTTCTATCGCGACACCTTGCGCCTGCTGCCCGGTGCGTCGCAGCGGAAGAAAGCGGAGGCGTTGTGCCAGGAAGGCCTGCTCGGCGCGTCCGGTCATCGCCTCATGCCGGAGGAGGGGCAGATCCTCTCCGACTTCGGTGTGACCCGCCAGACGCTGGACGTCCTCTGCCAGGCGCGGCTCATCCGCCGCGAGCGGCGCCTGGAGAGCGTCTATTACGAGGTCAGCCACGACCGCCTGGCGGAGACGATCTTCAACGCGCGGAAGTCGCGCATGCCGCGCAAGGTGAAGCGGGCCATCGCGGGAGGCGCGTTTCTCGGCGTGGCCATCGTCGGCGTACTGGTCTTCTGGCTCGTCACCGTGAGCCGCGCGCGCGAGAGCTCCGACCGCATGCTCCGCTTCCTCCTGGGCGAGCAATTCCTCGGCGACGTGCGCGACTCCGGCCGAAGCGTGCTGCTCGAGCGCGTGGAGAACGCCGTGGGGAACCCCGAGGAGCGGGACGACCTGTCGGCGGTCAACCGCGGCCTGGCCCTGCGCAACAGCGGCGACATCCTGCGCATGCACGGCTCGCTGAGGGGAGCGCTGGAGAAGTTCAGCCTCGCCCTGCCGCTTTTCGAAGCGAGCCCCGACGATTCCGCTCTTCGCGAGGCGGCGCGCACGCACGAGCGGCTCGCCCTCGGCTTGGCGGACAGCGGGAGGCGGAAGGAGGCGCTGACGCACCTCGATGCGGCGGTGAAGGCGTGGATCCGTGTCGCCGATCATCCCGATCCGTTGCTCGGCGCCGGCGACTGCTTCAGCCTGGCCGACAGCCTGGTCTCCTCGGCCGGACTGAAGAACGGCATGGGCCAGGTGCCGGGCGCCGTGGCGGACGTCCAGAAGGCATCGATGATCGTTTTCCGCCAGCTCTTCGGCTCCATCGCGCCGGGCGAGCCGTGCGCGGGCAATCGCGGCCCGACCACGCCCTATCCTGATCCGAAGGCGATCCAGGCCCTCAGCGGCATTGCCATGGCCCGGGCGAACCTCTTCGGGTACGACGAAGATGGCGGAGGGGCGGCCGCCCTGGCCATGGAAGCGAGGAGGCTGAACCCTGCGTCGATCTCGGCCAGGAGCAACGCGCTCGACGCCGTCGCCTGGCGGGCGGTGATCGGCGAGTCCGACACGCCCGCGGAGGCACTGAAGGACGGCCGAGAGTACCTGAGCGAGGCGGAGGAAATGCGGCGCTGGGACCCGGAGAACCGGCAATGGCAACGCGAGCGGGCGGTCGCCGAGCTGTTGGTGAGCGGCGCGATCCTCACCTGCCGTCGCAAAGGCCTGCCCTATTTCGACACCCCGCGCCAGCTCGATGACGCCCGGGTGCTCACTCTCGATGCCGCCGCTACGATGCGCTCTCTGACGACGCTCGACCCGGCCAACGTGACGTGGCAGACCGATCTCGCCTGGGCGTTGCGAGAACAGTCCGAAATCCTCGGGGAACAGGCTGCCAAAGCGGAGCAAGCCGCGGCCTTGGCACTGCAGAACGAACGCCTCCAACTGCTCCGAGCCGCCGAACAGATCTGCCGCATGCCGTCGTTGCGGCAGGATGTCGAAACGCAACGTGTCCTGGCCGGACTGCTGACGTTCGAGGCCGATACGCTGGCAAAACTGGGCCGCTTCTCGGAGGCGCGGACGACGGTGCAGAGCGCCGTTGAAATGGCAACGCAACTCACCAGGCGATATCCGGATTCTCCCGGGTTTTTGGAAGACGTGACCAACGCTCGAGCGTGGGAAGCGCACGTCCTGGTGCAAGCGGGGGACGCGGCCGGCGCGGAGGTGAGCAAGCGCGAAGCCAACCTTATCACCCAGAAACGGGAAGAGATCCTCGGCGGAAACAGAGAGGAGCTGGCGCGCCTGGGCGAACTCGACAAGCAGCATGCGGAGAGCGGGCAACGGCTCGGCGAGGAGGAGAATTACGCGGGCGCGCTCCGGGAGTTCCGCGGCTCCGAAGATGCCGGCCGGCAGTATTTCAGGTTGCGGCCGATCGAGTGGGGCGTCTACCGCGACCTGAGCTATGCCTACAGCGAGATCGCCCGGTGGGAGGACAAGCTTGGACATCACGAGCAGGAAGGAGCGGCGCGCAACGCGGCCATGCACGCCGCGCAGCTCTACGTGTGGCTCGCACCGCCCGAAGAGCGAGAGCGGACCAAGGCCAACGACGCCCTTCTGGAGAGACGCTTCGATCTCGGCCTCTACTTGCAGGATCACGATCGCGCGGATGAGGCGTTGCCGGTCATGCTGGAGGTCGCGGCAGTCGAGCAGGCCCTCTCCAATGATTTCCCCAAGGACGCGTTCTATCTCTACTGGCTCGGGTTCGCCGAATACCAGGTGGGGAAGATCCGCCGAGCGCGCGGCAAGCAGGAGGGATGGGAGGAGGCGCTGCGCAGCGGCATCATCCACCTGCAGCGGGCGGCGGAGCTCGATGCGAAGTCGTTCCCCATTGCCCGCCGGCTGGGCGAGGCGCGCAACTACCTCGCCGAGGAGCTCGATCGCGACAAGCGCGGCGACCGCGCCGCGGTCGAGTACGCCGGCGCCCTCGCCGCATACGAGAAAGCGGCCGCAATCGATCCGACGGATGCGGAGGTGCAGACGGCCGCGGACGAGCTGCGGGCGAAGCTGAACCGCGGCTGAGTATCATGTGCCCATGATCCTCGACCTCGGCGGACACGGACTCGACGTAGGCGCGCTCCTTCGCCGCGAGAAGCGCGGCGTCTCCGCGCGCGGACCGCTCGTGCAAGCGCGAGGGACGCCACTCGCGGAGCTGCGCGAGGGCGACAAGCTGCACATCGTCGGTATCGCCGGCGAGGCGCGGCTCGACGGGAAGACGCCCGCGGAGCTGGTCGCGCTCCTCGCCGCCCTCGGGTTGCCGCGCGGAGTCAGACTGAAGCAGGTGCATCTCATCGCCGACGAGACCGGACGCGGCGGGGGGGAGAGCTACGCCGCGCGCCTCTCCGCGGCGCTCATCGACGAAGGGTTCGACGTCGACGAGATCAAGGCGCCGCGGGGACGGGTGCGGTGGGATGAGGAAGGGAAGGTGCACATCCTCGACGGCGAGCAGTGGGTGCCGTCCGAGCGGGGGCTCAACGCGTACGTCGGCCCCCGCGTGGCGGACAAGCACCGCTGACTAGCAGCCGTCGCAGACGCGCACCGGGTCGGAAGAGACGGATGGCACGCTGTCGTCGGGCGTGGCCGGGAACGGCACGATCTTCCGCCCCTGCGAACAGTCGTCGCAGACCACCCGGCCGCACTTGCGGCAGTGGTGTTTGCGCGGCGTGAGCCCGAACGTCCCGCTGAAGAACTTCTTGTCGCAGATCGGACAGTTCGTGCGTGCGCTGTCCGGCTCCCAGTCGGCGCGGCGGAGGAAGCCGGCGGTGGCACCGGCGTCGTTCTCGTAATAGTTCAGGGCCGAGTACTTTGTCTTCCCGCGAAACCGGTCGGAGTGGCCGCAGCCGAGGCGGACGGCGGCGCCCGTGACCGCCAGGTTGTCCTTGTTCTTCGTGATGAACTTCAGCAGGTCCTTCTTGTCCCCGGTTGTCTTGTCGTTCGTCTTCAGTGCTTCGCCCGTGTGAAACCACCACGGATCGCAGATGATCACGTCGCCCTTGTCCAGCCACTGGTCGACCTTCTTGACGTCCACCTGCGGCCGGTTGACGACCACGAATGCGTGATCGCCTTCCGTGGCGGCGATCTTCTCCACCCATGGCCGCTGGTCCTTGTCGTCGTCCAGATCCGGAAGGGTGTTGTCCCCTTTCGGCCCCGGATACTCGGCGAACATCACGTAGGCCAGCGATGCGTTCTCGCCGCAGTTGCCGACGCGGTAGCGGATGGCATTCTTCGCGTTCTGCTCCTGGATCTCCATCGGCAGCAGCGCCGCGTTGTTCTTGTGCTTCTTCTTGTTCTTCCGCTTGGTGGCGAAGGCCGAATAGAGCGTCGACTCACTCACGCCGAGCGTCTTCAGCTTCTTCTTGAACGCCTTGTCGATGTCCTTCTCCGTCCCCTTCGAATGCATCTTGACGTCTTTCACGATCGCGTCGACGAGCCAGCGGTACTGGTTCTGCGAGGAGCGGGAGCGCTGCGCCGCGAGCTGCAGGGAGAGGTAGGTGGGGACGTCGTCTTTCTCCCATTGGGAGTCGAGGGCAAGGTCGTCCAGATCGGGGGCGTCGTAGATCGCGCGGTTCGCGCTCCGAGGGATGAGCAGGCGCGCCTTGACCGCGATCTTCCTGGCCAGCGCCAGCAGTTCGTCAGGTGTTGCCATGATTTGGATGGACCTCCAAACGGAGGAGTGTCGGGAAGGGGCGTTTCCATACCCACCCGGTCGTCAGGAGCACCGCTTGCATGGCTATCCGCCCATGACGCTGCCTCCCTGCTACACCCCTCCCGACGACCAGGACGACCTTCCCTCCGACCCCTCCCGCCGCGCGTTCATGCTCGGCTCGGCCGCGGCGGCGGCGGGGGTGATCGTCGCGCCGCTGTTGCCCGCGGCTCCCGCCGCGGAGGCGAAGACGGCGCCGGTGAACGCCACGAAGGTGACGCTCGACGTGAACGGCAAGTCGCACGAGCTGACCCTCGATCCGCGCACCACGCTCCTCGACGCCCTGCGCGAGCACCTCGACCTCACCGGCACGAAGAAAGGGTGCGACCAGGGGGCGTGCGGCGCCTGCACGGTGCTCATCGACGGCCGCCGCTACAACTCCTGCCTCACCCTGGCCGTGATGCACGGCGGGAAGAAGATCACCACCATCGAGGGGCTGGCCGCCGACGGGCGGCTGCACCCGGTCCAGGCGGCGTTCATCCGCAACGACGGCTTCCAGTGCGGCTACTGCACGCCGGGGCAGGTCTGCTCCGCGGTCGCGCTGCTCCAGGAGGGGCATGCCGGCAGCGACGACGAAATAAGAGAGTGGATGAGCGGCAACATCTGCCGCTGCGGCGCCTACGAGGGGATCGTCGCGGCGGTGAAGGAGGCGGTCCGTGCAACCGTTTGATTACGCCCGCGCCGCGGACCTCCCGAACGCGCTGACCTCCGGCGCGCGGCCGTCGGCGAAGTTCGTCGCCGGCGGGACGAACCTCGTCGACCTGATGAAGTGCGGCGTCGAGCGCCCCGCGCACCTGGTCGACATCAACGCCCTGCCGCTCGCGGCCATCGAACAGACGGCGGACGGCATCCGCATCGGCGCCCTGGCCCGGATGAGCGACGTCGCGGCCAGCCCGCTCGTCCGCGACCGCGCGCCGGTCATCGCCCAGGCGCTGCTGGCCAGCGCCTCGCCGCAGCTCCGCAACGCGGCCTCCATCGGCGGGAACCTGATGCAGCGCACCCGCTGCCCCTACTTCCGCGAGCTGACCTGGACGCCGTGCAACAAGCGCGATCCGGGCAGCGGCTGCTCGGCCATCGAGGGCGAGAACCGGATGCACGCCGTCCTCGGCACATCCGAGGCATGCATCGCCACGCATCCGTCGGATCTGGCGGTGGCGGTGGCGGCGCTCGACGGCGTGCTCACCTTGCGCGGACCGTCCGGCGAGCGGCAGGTGGCGGCCGTCGATTTCCACCTCCTGCCGGGCAGCACGCCGCAGCGCGAGCACGCGCTGAAGCACGGCGAGCTGA
>DATEOX010000631.1:0-5881 GCA_035273585.1 Thermoanaerobaculia bacterium | reverse complement strand
GGTCGCCGTTCCCGAGGAGAGAAAGCATGCATTGCAGCGCGCTCGCGCTCCTGGTTCTGTTGTTCCAGACCCTGACCACCGCCACCGTCGGCGGCCGCGCCGTCGATCCCGGCGGCGCGCCGATCCCCGGCGCGACCGTCGTCATCACCGACACGGAGCGCAACCAGATCCAATCGGCGGTCACGAGCGCGGATGGGCGCTACCGCTTCCCGCCCCTCCCTCCCGGCTCCTACACCCTCACCGCGACCCTCGGGGGAATGAAGACCGCCACGCGCACGCTCCGCCTGACCGTGGGGCAGGTGCTGGAGATCCCCGTTACCCTCTCGCCGACCTTCGAAGAGATCGCGGACATCTTCGGCGCCGCGCCGGCCGTGGAGACGACGCGCACGCAGGTCGCGGCGACCGTGACACCGGAGGAGGTACGCGAGCTGCCGCTCAACGGCCGCAACTACCTCGACCTGGCCCTGCTCGCGCCGGGCGTGTCGCGCACGAACACCGGCCCGAGCCAGCGCTTCGCCGAGACGTCGGCCGTCCCCGGCACCGGGATCTCCGTCTCCACGCAGCGCAACCTGAACAACTCCTTCCTCGTCGACGGCCTCTCGGCGAACGACGACGCGGCGGAGCTGGCTGGCACGTTCTTCAGCCAGGAAGTCATCCGCGAGTTTCAGGTCATCCGCTCCGCCGGCGTGGCGGAGTTCGGCCGCGCGTCCGGCGGCGTGATCAACGTCGTGACCCGGACCGGCACGAACGCGTTCCGCGGAGACGCGTACGCCTTCTACCGCAACGACGCGCTCGACGCCGACAACCCGCTCACCGGCTCGCGCCTCCCTCTCGATCAGAAGCAGTACGGTGTGTCGCTGGGCGGCCCGCTGATCCACGACCGGATGTTCTTCTTCGGCAACATCGAGCAGCTCCGGCAGCGTGGCGGCGGCGTGATCACCATCGCGCCGGAGGCCGTCCCGGCCATCAACGCCCGCCTCGACGCGGCCGGCTACCGCGGCGCGCGCCTCACCACCGGCGCCTTCGACACGACCCTCGACTCGACGAACGTCTTCCTCCGCGCCGACCAGAACGCGACCGCCGATGACCAACTGACGCTGCGCCTCAACACGTACGACGTCGACAGCGCCAACGCGCGCAACGCCGGCGGCCTCAATGCGCTCAGCCGCGGCGCGGCCCTGGGCAATCGCGACCGGACGCTCGCCGCGAACAACCTGGCCGTCGTGAGCAAGGACACCATGGCCGAGACGCGCGCGCAAATCACGCGGAGCAGGCTCCAGGCGCCGACGAACGACACGGTCGGCCCGGCGGTGAACATCGCCGGCATCGCCAGCTTCGGCGTGGCCACGTTCTCCCCCATCGCGCGCGACATCGACCTCTACGAGCTGGCCCAGAACGGCTCCTGGTACCGCGGCGAGCACGCGTTCAAGGCCGGCCTCGACCTGCTGCGCAACGACGTCGACATCACCTTTCCCGGTGCGCTGCAGGGGGTCTACACCTTCCGCGACCTTCCCTCGTTCCTCGCCGGCAACTACGCTTCGTATCAGCAGGCCTTCGGCGAGGCCGACACACATCAGCGCAACGACAACGTCGCCGCGTTCGTGCAGGACGAGTGGCGGGTTACGCCGCGGCTGACCATCAACGCCGGCCTGCGCTACGACGTGCAGCGCCTGCCGTCGCTGGTGCACACGGACCGCGACAACCTCTCGCCTCGCCTTGCCGTTGCATGGGACGTGCGCGGCGACGGGCGGAGCGTCCTGCGCGCCGGGGCGGGCATCTACTACGACCGCATCCCGCTGCGCGCCGTGGCCAACGCGCTGCAGCGCAACGGCGTGACGTACCGCATCGCCCAGGTCGGCCCGGGCGCGCTGGCGTTCCCCAACGTCTTCACATCCTTCCCCGCCGGCCTGGCCACGAATGTGACGACGATCGATCCGGACATCGGGAACGGCCGCTCGGAGCAGGCCATGCTGCAGTACGAGCGGCAGCTCGGCGCGCGCGGCTCGATCGCCGTCGGCTACGAGCACCTCCGCGGGCGCGACCTCATTATGTCCCGCAACATCAACGCGCCGCCGCCGAGCAACAACCAGTACCAGTCGGTCGGCGACTCCTGGTACGACGGCCTGACGCTGGCGGTGAACTGGCGCCCGGCGTTGCGCCTCGCGTACACGTTCTCGAAGGGCCTCGACACATCGGGCAACTTCTTTTTCAGCACGCCGCAGGACAACCACGACATCCGCGCCGAGCGGGGCCGCTCGGACAACGACCAGCGCCACCGCCTCGCGCTGAGCGGAACGCTGGACGGGCCGGCCGGCGTGCAGCTCAGCTACGTCTACGCGTACACCTCCGCGCTGCCGTTCAACATCCAGCTCCCGAACGACCGCAACGGCGACGCGAACTTCAACGACCGCCCGCCCGGCGTCGGCCGCAACACCGGCCGCGGCTTCGACTACCGCTCGCTCGACCTGCGCCTGAGCCGCCGCTTCGGCCGCGTGGAGGCGATCGTCGACGCGTTCAACGTCTTCAACCGCGCGAACTACCAGGCGCCGAACAACATCATCACCTCCCCGACGTTCGGCCGGCCGACGGCGGCGAGCGATCCACGGCAGGTGCAGGCAGGCTTGCGAGTGACCTATTAGTGTCTTTTATTTCAGTACTTTACAAATGACTCATCGTGCTAGCGTCGTTTCATGGACGACGGCGCCGAGGCGTTCTACGTCGCGTACCGGCGGCTGCTGCTGGCCATCGCCATCGACAAGTTCGGCGTGCCGGCGGAGGACGCGGAGGACCTCCTCCACGACGTGCTCCTCGGTTTCCTCGGCGGCAAGGCGCCGGCGCGCGATCCGCGGCGCTGGCTCATCGGCGCGATGTGCCACGCCTCGCGCTACTACCGGCGGCGCGCGGCGCGGCTCGCGCCGCTCGAGGAGGCCTCGGAGCGGGTGGCGGCCGAGCTCGAGGCGCCGGTCATCGCGCGCGAACTGCTGGCGTTGCTCCGTCCGCGCGACCGGCGCGTGCTCTGCCGGCGGTACCTGGAGGGCTGGTCGTTCCGGGAGATCGCCGAGGCGGAGCGGATCACGGAGAAACGGGCGGAGCGGGTGGTGAAGCAGGCGCTGCGTAGAGCCGCCGCAGCACCGCGACGCCGGCGATCAGCATCAGCGGCGAGGTCCAGAGACCCGGAAAATAGCCGCCGCTCCTGAGCGCCAGCAGCAGGTGCCCCACGCCGTTCATGATCCCCGCCCCGACGGCGAAGAAGAGGATGATGAGATAGGACTTGCGCCACGCCGCCCATGCGAACAGTACGAACCAGCAAGCATTGAAGACGATGAACCGCCAGGGCTCCCATCCGCCGAACGCGCGATGAAACCCCATCGCGTACTCCTCGGCGAAGTGGATGACCATCGCGGCGAGCCCGAGCAGGTAGGTGCTTCCGATGTCCGCCCGCCATTCGGTGCCGATCCAGAGCGCGAACGCGATGAGCAGCCCGAGGTCGAGGGCAATGACCCGCCACCCCATGAACGCCGTCTGCGCGGCGATGAGCGCGGCCACGAGCAGGCCGCCGGCGACGCGGCCGGTATAGAAGACCCTCCGCGACGCCTCGCGCTTCTCCGCCGGCCGCCCTGCCTTCGAGAAAACGACGAGGATCAGCAGAATGATCGGCCGCAGTGTGCGCATGGTCGCTACAGCGTACCGCTACCACCGCCCCGCCGCCCGCTCCTTCGACGGCAGCACCTCCAGGCAGGTCGTCCACCAGCCGGTCATCACCGTCTCCACGAACTCTTGCGGCAGGCGCTCGGCGCGCATCTCGGCGGCCAAACGCTCGTGGTCGTAGGCCAGCGGCACGAACTCCACGTCGACGGCCGAGCCGCGCACGGTGACGATCGCGTACCAGACGTTCGTCCGGCCGTCGTTCGCCGGGCGGCCGATGACGCCCGCGTTGATGACGTGCCGGTCGCCGCGCAACGCCTTGTGCCAGTGCAGCCCGGTGTGCGTGCAGACGATGACGTCCGCCTCGTGCTCGCGGCAGAGCCGCTCCAGGAACGGCTCGGGCGAGGTCGAGCGCCAGAGGAATTCGTTGATCTTCCGCGGCGAGCCGTGTACGAGGAGGAAGCGGCGGTCGCCGGCGGTGAAGCGGATGTGCCGCGGCAGCGTCCCCATCCAGCGCTTCAGCTCATCGCGCGTGTTGGCGAACGTGTAGTCGTAGGAGATCTGCGCGTAGTGGTTGTCGCGCGGGTCGGTGTAGCCGCAGTGGCAGTCCTGCGCGCCGGTCGACAGCGACTCCTCGTAGTTGCCCTGGATGCCGGGGATGCCGCGCTCGATGAGCAGCTCCGGCACGCGGTCGGGATGCGGCCCGAACGCGCCGAGGTCGCCCAGAAAGTAGGTCGCGTCGACGCCGCGGCGGGCGATGTCGTCGAGCGCGGCGCACAGCGACCAATAGTTCGAATAGATGCCGCCGAGGAAAGCGATGCGGGTCAGGTCGTGCACGTCACACCGTCTACCCAGCAGGTGTGGCAGGCGCCGTACGCGAGGCCGAACGGGCGGAGCGTCTCCGCCAGCGTGTCGCCCATCCGCGCTTTCGGCTCCTCGATGAGGATCGGGCAGACGAACACGCCTTTGCTCGTCACCATCCGTCCCGACGCGCACTGCAAGCTGGCCGCATCGCCTTGGTCGAGCATCTCCTGCGAGAGGCGCTCCCAATCGTCGTAGGCCCGGGTCCGCGTCTCCTCCGCGCCGATGCGGAAGAGCGACAGCACCTTCAGGCGCGGCTTGTCGAAGCCGAAGCCGCGAATGAGCTCCAGGAACCGCGCGCGCCCTTGCGCCGTCTCTACCCCCGTGGCGGCGGTGGTCACGGTGATCACCGGGTTGATGCCCACCGCGGCGAGGTTGCGCAGGCCGGCCATCACCTTGTCCCACACGCCCGCGCCGCGGATCGCATCATGCGACTGGCGGTCGAAGCCGTCCAGGCTGACGCGGAGGT
This sequence comes from Thermoanaerobaculia bacterium, assembly GCA_035273585.1. GTDB lineage: Bacteria > Acidobacteriota > Thermoanaerobaculia > Gp7-AA8 > Gp7-AA8 > JAFAVZ01. Next base: position 906 of record DATEOX010000631.1, on the reverse strand, counting down.
CGAGCGCGTATTCGCTCCTGTCGAACAGCTCGCGCAGGCGCGCGCATGTCTCGGGACGGAGCAGCATGCCGTTGGTCAGCACCGTGGCGGGGCCCTGGCGCAGCGTCGCCTCCAGGATGGCCAGCATGTCGCGGTTCATGAACGGCTCGCCGCCGGTGAAGTAGTACTCGCGCACCCCCAGCTCCCTCGCCTCCGCCAGGCGCCGCTCGCAGTCGGCGAGGGTGAGCATCGCGTGCGAGCGGTTCGTCGGCGACGAGGAGATGAAGCAGTGCGTGCAGGCGATGTTGCAGAGCGTCCCCGCCACCTGGAACCAGAGCGTGTCGAGGGCGAGCATGGGAACGAGCGGGGCGGTGGTCATCGCGGCAGTCCGTTCAGGATGGTCTCCAGTTGTTGCAACCCCGTGCGCAGCAGGAAGGACCGCGACCGGCCGTAGCTGCGCGACCCGACGAAGTAAAAGTTCGGCTCGCCCGTCTCCAGGTCTTTCGCGCTGACCTTCGGCACGGCCAGGCAATCGGTGACGTTCGAGATGGCGCGGTAGAGACGCGCCCCTCCTTCGGTGATGGGCGACGTCTCGACGGCGAGCTCGCCGACGATCGACGCGTCCGGCCTGTAGCCGGTGAACGCCGCGACCGCATCGACTTCGAGCGCCCGGCCACCGGTGAGCATCACGTCGTAGACGCCATCGCGCTCGGCGATGCTCTCGACCATCGCTTTTCGTTCCACGCGCACGTTGCCGCTTTCGGCCAGCTCGTTCGCTCTCGCGACGACGCGCTGCCTCTCCGGGAGCGGATCGTTCGCCACTTCTTCGCACGGGCGGCGGTTCGGCGTCCGCACCGCCCAGATCACCTGCGACTCGCTGAGCAGGTGGAGCGCGTTCGCCGCGGAGTGGCCATGGCCGATGAGGAG
>DATEOX010000630.1:0-4162 GCA_035273585.1 Thermoanaerobaculia bacterium | reverse complement strand
TGCGCGTGGATGACGGCACGCTGATCTTCCTCGAGCCGGCATCGCAGCCGACCGGTACTCTGCAGTCGACCCTCACCGTCACGCCGGTGCTCAATCCCGGTCCGGCGCGTAAATGGCTGTACGTCGACGCCACGGTGAGCGGCCCCTCCGGCCTGCTGCCCGGCGGCTGGGTGCACTTCATGCTCGGAACGCTCGACATCGGCATCCATGCCGTCGACAAGGAAGGGAAGGTGCGTGTCTCCGGCAACTACCCGATCGGCGACTACACCATCACCGCCGACTACCTCGGCGACGACCACCTCGTGCCGGCATCGGCGTCGTTCGTCCAGAGCGTCGTCCCGACGCCGACCATCACCAAGGTCTCGGCGTATCAGACGAAGCTGCAGATCGGCCAGAGCGTGCTCCTGCACGGCGAGACGATCCATGCCACGGGCGGCTACTATCCGACGGGCAACGTGACCCTGAAGAAGGGCTCGACGGTGATCGGGACGGTGAAGAACTTCCCGAACAGCGCCACCTATCTCTCGATCAACGACCCGGCGATCTTTCCGATCGGCACGCATACGGTGACGGCGGAATGGGCGGGTGATGCGAACTATCTCGCCTCGGTCTCGCAGCCGCTGACCATCACGATCACGAAGGTCATCCCGCAGATGACCGTGACGCGGCCCGCGGGGACGGTGTTCGTCGGCCAGACGGCCACGTTCTCCGCCGCGTTCCCGAACCGCGCGGACGTGACCGGCACCGTCGCGTTCACGCTCGGCGGCACGTTGCTCGGCTCGGCCGCCGTGTCGGGCGGCGCGGCGAGCATCACGGTGCCGGTGTCGCGGTACGGCCTCTCTTTGCCGCTGGTGGCCGAGTACTCCGGCAGCGACCAGTACGATCCGAACAGCGCCTCGACGACGCTCGACGTCTACGGGGGCGATTTCAGCGGCGGCCCGCCGTCGGTGAAATCGGTGCTGACGCCGGCCACGAGCGGCGGCGGATTCGATGTCACTCTGTCCATCACGCCGCTCATCGGGGCGACCTCGTACGACGTCTACCGCTCGACGGGCGCCGGCGGCTTCACGCCGTGGCGGACGTATTTCTCCTACAGCCCGTGGAGCTGGTACGGCGACACGCTGCCCGCCGGCGAGGCGCGCATCTACCAGGTCATCGCCCGCGATGCCGCCGGCCATTCGACTCTCGGCAGCGCCCCGGCCATCGCCCTCGGCATGACCTTCGCCGACGACCCGCTCCTCGGCGGCGCGACGCTCATCAAGGCCACACACCTGGGCGAGCTGCGCGCCGGGATCAACGCCGTCCGCCGCGCCGCCGGCCTCCCCGTCGCGACGTTCTCCACGATCGCCGCCGGCTCGCTGATCCGCGCCAGCGACCTGGCCGAGGTGCGCCAGGCGCTGACCCAGGCGCGGACGGCGGTTGGCCTCACCACGCCGCTCACCGACCCGTCCCTCGCCGCCGCGATGACCGTCCGCGCCGCCCACGTGCAGGAGCTGCGCGACGCGATGCGGTAGCGGTCAGCGGCGGTCGCTGCTCCACAGCGTGACCACGGCGCCCGTTCGCGAGATCCGGCGCACGCGCGGCAGCCACTCGCGCCGGTTGTCGGACGCGGTGTGCAGATACTCGAGCACGTAAAGCTCGCCGTTCGCGATCGCCACGGCGGTGGGTGACCATGGCGCCTCGGTCCTCAGAATGGTCGTCGTCTTCCCGCCCGGCTCGATCCTGAGCACCGCGCCACATCCGGAGGCGGCGACATAAACCGTGCCGTCCGGCGCAACCGCAAGTCCGCGCAGATACGGCCGCAGCTCAGGCCCGATCCCCGGGATGGCCGTGCAGTTCGGAATGACGACCGTTGCCGCGACCGCGGACACCTTGCCGCGCGCGTCGATCCTTCTCACGGCGCGGTCCTCGGTGTAGTACAGCGAGCGGTCCGGCCCGGCCGCAAGTCCGTTCAGCCACCACGCACTCTTCCCGCCGCTCTGCATCGGCGGCAGCGTGGCGCGCATCGACTGCGCTCCCGCCGGCGTGATGCCGACGATGCGCACGCCCTGCCGCTGGCTCCCCTGCGGGTAGTAAAAGATCCCGTCGCTGCCGATGACCACCGGATAGTCGCTGGAGAGGATGAGCGTCGGATTCACGCCGGCTGAACGAAACTCCGCGCCCGGCAGCGAAGGCCACGCCGTATTCCGGAACCGCCCCTGTGGATCGAGCGCAAACCAGTGAAACGCCGGCCCCTCCCGCCGCACCGCCCGCCCATTCCGCTCGATCGAGAACACGCCGCCGCCCGTGTCGACGACATGCACGCGCCCGTCCGCGGTCACGGCGATGGCCGCGCCGGGATGCGCGAGGAGGTCGCTCGTGACTACCGTAAGGGCGAGGAGTACGAGGAAGCGGCGCATGGTTCGCGATCGCCTCAACCCGCGCTGTTAGACAGCGACCTTTACGCCCGGAGCGGCGGCACCCGCAAGCATTCCATGAACACTCAAGTCTTCATCAATGTCAGGCCAGTGAATGCCAAAGCCTGCACCGGAAATGGCGAAATGATTGCGTTGTGCGGGTGTGGCATGGAGGAGGCGCGGATACCATGCTAACGGTGTGCTCAGCGTGCGGCCGTCGGCGAGATCGACCGTCACGACGTCCTCGTTAATACGGACAGCTTTGATCTTCTCTCCGGCTCTAGGTTCCGAAGTACGCATCCCAAGCCTCCACGCAAGCCTCCACGAATTGTCGAGTCTACCTCGGCCGCCCCTCCCTCCTTCTTGTAGTAATATATGTATATCCCGAACAATTGAGTGGATCTATGGATCTCAGCGGAAAGCGTCTGGGGCACATCCGTGTCGAGCGCGTGCTCGGGGCGGGCGGCATGGGCGACGTCTACATGGGCTTCGACGAGAAGCTCATGCGGCCGGTGGCGCTCAAGGCGCTGCATCGCGACCAGCAGCTCGACGACGAGGCGCGCGCGCGGTTCATCCGCGAGGCGCGCACCCTCTCCCAGCTCGAGCACCCCAACATCTGCCGCATCCATGACTACATGGAAGGGCCGGAGGGGGACGTCCTCGTCCTGGAGCTCATCGAGGGGCACACGCTGGAGCAGGCCATCCGGGACGGCATCAGCCGGGCCGAGAAGCTGCGCATCGCCCGGGACATCGCCGACGTCCTCGTCGCCGCGCACCGGGCGGGCATCGTCCATCGCGATCTGAAGCCCGAGAACGTGATGCTCACCAGGTCGGGTGAGGTCAAAGTCCTCGACTTCGGTCTGGCCCGGTGGGTCGATCGCTCCTCCGGCTCGAAAGTGCGTCCCGTCCGGCCGGCCAAGCTCCACCTCCGCGAGGAACGAGCCGGCAACGGGCGGCTGCACATCTTTCCCATCGACCGCGACGCCGACACTCAGGAGCTGGCCAACGCCACCGCCGCGGGGCTGACCGTCGGCACGCCGATGTTCATGAGTCCCGAGCAGGCGCGCGGGGAGCAGTTGACGCCGGCCAGCGACATGTACTCGTTCGGGCTCCTCCTCCAGGCGCTCTTCACCTCCGCCGATCCATACCCGGCCGGGTCCACCGGGCCGGAGGTGATGATCCGCGCCGCGCGGGGAGACTCGCTGCCGCTCGTCGGCGTCGACCGCGACGTCGCCTCGTTCATCGCCTCGCTCAAGTCGCTCGCCCCCACCGACCGCCCGACGGCCGTCGCGGCCGCGGCGAGGCTGAAGGCGTTCATCGATGCTCCCAAGCGCCGCACGCGCAACGCCGCGCTCGCGGCGATCCTCGTCCTGATCGTCCTCGGCGTCTGGAAGTACACCGTCGATCTGCGCCGGGAGCGGGCCGCGGCGGTGGCGGCGCGGCAGGAGGCGTTCCAGCGGCGCACTCAGGCCGAGGCGCTGGTCGGCTTCATGGTCGGCGACCTGCGCAGGAAGCTGGAGGCGGTCGGGCGGCTCGACGTGCTCGACGCGGCGGCCACGAAGGCCCTCGACTACGCGGCGACGCTGCACCCCGAGGAGCTCGCCGTGGGCGACCTCCTGCTCAACGCCGAGGCGCTCAACCAGCTCGGCGAGGTGCGCATCGGGCAGGGGAGGTTGGACGAGGCGATGACGGCGTTCCATCGCTCGCTGCAGATCGCCGGCGCGGCCGCGAGGCGCGAGCCGAAGAATGGCGCCGCGGCGCTGGCC
>DATEOX010000629.1:0-5032 GCA_035273585.1 Thermoanaerobaculia bacterium | reverse complement strand
CTTTGAGCGAGGGCTCGGACCTGATCGCATCCACCAGCTCCAAACCGGCGGCCGGACCGAAGGCCATCGAGACCGCCACCGCGCGATTCAGCTCGACCACCGGAGAGGGCACGACACGCAGCAGCGCCTCGTACAGCGCGGCGATGCGCGCCCAGTCCGTCTCCCCTGGCGTGCGCGCGCGCGCGTGGCAGGCGGCGATGGCTGCCTGTAACGCATAGGGACGAAGTGCCCCGCCCAGTTCTTCGGCCCGCTCGAGAGCGGCGAGGCCGCGTCGGATGAGCATTTGGTCCCAGCGCGAGCGGTCCTGGTCCAGCAGAAGGACCGGCTCCCCGGAGGGTCCCGTGCGCGCGCGCGACCGCGACGCCTGGATCTCCATCAGCGCGACCAAGCCGTGCACCTCCGACTCGTTCGGCGTGAGCTCGGCGAGAATGCGTCCGAGTCGGAGAGCATCCTCGCAAAGCGCGGGGCGCAACCAGTCGTCGCCGGCGGTGGCGGAGTAGCCCTCGTTGAAGATCAGGTAGATGACCTCCAGCACCGAGTCCAGCCGCGCGGCGAGCTCGGACCGCGGCGGCAGCTCGAACGGCACGCGGGCGTCGGCGAGCGTCCGCTTGGCGCGCACGATCCGCTGCGCCACCGTCGGCTCCGGGACGAGGAACGCGCGGGCGATCTCCTCCGTGGTCAGTCCGCCGAGGAGGCGGAGGGTGAGGGCGACGCGGGCCTCGGTGGAGAGGATCGGGTGGCAGGAGATGAAGACCAGGCGCAGGAGGTCGTCTCCCACGTGATCGTCCAGCGCGGCGTCGAGATCGGGCACGGCATCCTGCCTCGTTTCATGGCCGAGCTGCGCGTGCTTGCGCTCGAGCAGCTCGTTGCGGCGGAAGTGGTCGATGGCCCGGTGCTTGGCCGCGGCCATGAGCCAGGCGCCCGGCTTGTCCGGGACGCCCGACTCCGGCCACTGCTGCAGCGCAGCGAGGAGCGCGTCCTGGGCCAGGTCCTCGGCGATGCCGACGTCGCGGACGACCCGCGCCAGGCCGGCGATCAGCTTGGCCGATTCGATCCGCCAGACCGCCTCGATCGCGCGATGGGTATCCGTCGCCGTCACGGCGACGGATCATAGTGTCATCCTGAGCCGCAGAGACGGCGAAGGATCCGCACCGCAAGATCGGTACGGATCCTTCCGCGTCTCCGCGCGTCAGGATGACACGCGCTTGCTCAGCGCCGCCGCAAGGTCACTTGAGCTTCTCCATCTCCTTGCGCAGCCGCTCCTCCTGCTCGCGCAGCTCGGGGGTGAACTCCGCGCCGAAGTCCTCCGCCTCGAAGACCTGGCGGATCTCCAGCTCCCCTTCCTGGCCGGTCGGGTTCGGGCAGCGCTTCATCCACTCGATGGCCTCCTCCTTCGACTTGACCTGGATGATCCAGAAGCCGGCCACGAGCTCCTTGGCCTCGGTGAACGGGCCGTCGACGACCGTGCGCTTGTTGCCCGAGAACTTGATCTTCGCCCCCTTCGAGCTCGGATGGAGGCCCTCGCCGGCGAGCATGATGCCGGCCTTGACCATCTCCTCGTTGAACTTGCCCATCTCCGCGAGCTCCTGCTCGGTGGGCATCACTCCCGCCTCGGTGTCCTTGTTCGCCTTGACCATGACCACGAATCGCATTTTCGTTTCTCCTCTTGATGATTTCAGCGCGGCCGGAACCGTCGCTCTACTATCACGTCGAACGGCAGACGGCCAGATCGACACGCTCCGAAAAAAATTTTCGGCCCTTTACGTCGCGGGGCGGCGCCTTCATCCCATGTTGCCGAACGGGAAGAGGCGCGGCGCGTAACGTCTGGGCATGAGATCAATCCCTCCCCTGCTCCTTTCGCTGCTTCTGGCCGGCGGAGCGCTCGCCGCGCCGCCCACCCTCCAACGCATCACCATCCTGGAGCCGACCGCCGAGACGAGCCTGCGGGCGAGCGCGCAGCTCCTCGAATGGTCGGACGGCTCACGCACGGTCTACGCCCGCCGCGCCCTCGACGGGGCCGACCGCGTCCTCTGGACGTTCGACGCCGAGACGAACCGCTTCACGGCCGAGGCGGATGGCGCCCAGCCGCGCCTCCGCGTCCGGGCCGAGTCCGTCCCGGCCAGCGGCTACCAGGCCACGTACTACGTCGACGCCAACGACTCGAGCACCAACCCGGCCTCGCGGACGTGGATCCAGGCGACGTGGGGCCAGTGCCCGGGCAGCTCGAACACCCAGAAGACCGTGCAGTTCCAGGGCGGCTCGTTCTCGGCGCAGTGCACGCTCCTCGGATCGGGCATCGGCGTCGGCTACTGGCAGACGACGTCGTGCACCTCCACGCCGCCGCCGTCCGGCGTCTTCACCGTGACCCTCGGCGGACCGAAGGCCTGCTGCGCGGCGGACGGCAAGTACCTCTACACCCAGACCGTCTATCCGACCGACGTCCCGCACGGCACCTTCACCGAGCCGATGGAGGTCAAGCCGCAGTTCTCCGTCGCGCCGAACGGGATCGTCTTCGCCAACTTCACGGCCACGTACGCGCCGGGCGGGTCGTTCACCGACTACCTCGACGTCCAGCCGGCGGCGACCACCGTCACCTGCCCCGACCCGCCGACGGGCGGCGGCCCTCCGGGCAGCGGCTGCCTCCAGCAGCCGTGCGGCTTCATCACCGCCACCTCGTGCGTCGATGTCTACGGCGCGGACGGCACCGCCCGCGGCTCCTGCTGCGGCGCGACGGAGGCGGAGATCACCGCCTGCGCCGAGCGGGGCGGCCTGATCGGTTCCGGCACGCGGCAGTGACGTCGGCGCAAGACCCTTCTCCCCGGGCGGCGGGGAGAAGGTGCCCGAAGAGCGGATGAGGGGCGCACGGCGGTAAGACCCTTCGGCACCCTCTCCCCGCCGCGCGGGGAGAGGGCAGAGGTGAGGGGTGCTGCGCTACAATCCCGCTCCCTCATGGGCAAGCCGTTCTACATCAGCACCGCCATCAACTACGTCAACGACCTCCCGCACATCGGCCATATGTACGAGGGCATCGTGGCCGACGTCATCGCCCGGCACCGGCGGCGGATGGGAGACGACGTCTGGTTCCTCACCGGCACGGACGAGCACGGCCAGAAGATCGAGCGGTCGGCGGCAAAGGAAGGGATCCTCCCCATCGAGCTGGCCGACCGCGTCGTCTCCCACTATCACGAGACCTGGAAGCGGCTGGACATCAGCCACGATGACTTCATCCGCACCACCGAGTCGCGGCACCGGGTCGGCGTGCTGGAGCTGATCCGGCGCATCGAGGAGCGCAACCCGGGCGACATCTACCTCGGCGAGCACACCGGCTGGTACTGCCAGAGCGAAGAGACGTTCATCCCCGACAACCAGGTGCGGGACGGCAAGGACGAGAGCGGCCACGCCGTGGAGCGGACGACGGAGAAGAACTACTTCTTCAGGCTCTCGCTCTACGCCGAGCGCCTGCTGGCCCACTACCGGGCCAACCCCGGCTTCGTGAAGCCGGCCACGCGGATGAACGAGGTCGTCTCCTTCGTCGAGCAGGGGCTGCGGGACCTCTCCATCTCCCGCACCGCCGTGCAGTGGGGCATCCCTTTCCCCGGCTCGCCCGACCACGTCATCTACGTCTGGATGGATGCGCTGACGAACTACATCTCGGCCCTCGGCTTCGGCAGCGCCGAGCACGCGCGCCTCGACAAGTACTGGCCGGCCGACATCCACCTCGTGGGCAAGGACATCATCCGGTTCCACGCCGTCTACTGGCCGGCCTTCCTGATGGCCGCCGGCGTCGAGCTGCCGAAGTCGGTCGTCGGCCACGGCTGGTGGCTGCGGGACAACGAGAAGATCTCCAAGTCGCTGGGGAACGTCGTCCGGCCGTACAACATCCTGGACGATTTCGGGGCCGACCCGCTGCGCTACTACCTGCTCCGGGAGATGGTCTTCGGCCAGGACCAGAACTACTCCGACGAGGCGCTGCTGACGCGCTACAACGCCGACCTGGCCAACGACCTCGGCAACACGCTGTCGCGCGCGGTGAAGATGAGCGACAGCTACTTCGGCGGCAAGACGCCGCCCATCCAGTGCGAGGACAACGACCTCCGGCGCGCCGCGGAGGCGGCCGTGCCGGAGTATCTGCGGGAGATGGACGACCTCGCCTTCCAGCGCGCCCTCGACGCGGTGTGGAAGCTGGTCACGGCGACGAACGGCTACATCGTGGCCAAAGAGCCGTGGAAGATGTTCAAGGAAGGGGGCGCGAGCGAGGCGCTCTCGCGCGTGATCTGGAACGCGCTGGAGGCGACGCGCATCGCCTGGGTGATGATGGCCCCCTTCATGCCCGGCTCCACGTCGAAGGCGCTGGAGCGGATCGGCGCCGACCCGGCGGCCATCGACGCCCAGGCGCTGGCCTGGGGCGGGCTGCCGACGGGCGTCCCCGTGCGGGCCACCGATCCGATCTTCCCCCGGGCCGACATCAGCCAGTACATAGGAAAGAGCATGGACGAGACGAAGACGCCGAACATCGAGACCACCCAGGCCGCGCCGCCGGATGCCGCGCGCATTTCCATCGACCAGTTCAAGGAGGTCGACCTGCGCGTGGCGGACGTCCGCGCCGCGGAGCGCGTGCCGAAGTCGAAGAAGCTGCTCAAGCTGACGGTGTTCACGGGCGAGGACGAGCGGACGATCGTGGCCGGCATCGGCTCCAAGTACGCGCCGGAGGAGCTCGTGGGGCGGAAGATCATCATCGTGGCCAACCTCCAGCCGGCGAAGCTGATGGGCGTGGAATCGAACGGCATGGTGCTGGCGGCGGAGCTGAACGGCGAGCCGTCGCTGCTGAGCGTCGATCCCGGGACGCCGGCGGGGACGAAGGTGCGTTAGAACGAGTTGTTGGTTGTTGGTTGTTAGTTGTGATGTGTCAGGAGGTTGTTCCTTGAGAGGGGTTGTGCATCCGGGCGACTTTCGTCAATCTGAAAGCTCTTCAAACGAACAGGTTGACAGGAAGGGCCCGGATGAACGTACACAAGAATGCGCGAAGCTGCCC
>DATEOX010000628.1:0-6245 GCA_035273585.1 Thermoanaerobaculia bacterium | reverse complement strand
GAAGGCGTCCCGTTCGCCAACGGCGCGCCGAACCTCACCCTCGACTTCCCCGCGGCGTGGGAGCTGGCCAGGCGCCTCGGCGTGCCGATCGCCGGCAAGGATTTCAAGACCGGGCAGACGCTGATGAAGACCGTCATCGCGCCGATGCTGAAGGCGCGCATGCTCGGCATCCGTGGCTGGTTCTCCACGAACATCCTCGGCAACCGCGACGGCGAGGTGCTCGACGATCCGGGCTCGTTCAAGACGAAGGAGACGACCAAGCTCGGCGTCCTCGACTACATCCTCCAGCCGGACGTCTACCGCAATCTGTACGGCAATCTTTTCCACAAGGTGCGCATCGAGTACTACCCGCCCCGCGGCGACGCGAAGGAAGGGTGGGACAACATCGATCTCTTCGGCTGGCTCGGCTATCCGATGCAGATCAAGATCGACTTTCTCTGCCGCGACTCGATCCTCGCCGCGCCGATCGTGCTCGACCTGGCCCTGCTGCTCGACTTCGCCCAGCGCGCCGGCTTCTCCGGCATCCAGGAGTGGCTCAGCTTCTACTTCAAGTGCCCCATGACCGCCCCCGAGCTCTACCCCGAGCACGACCTGTTCATCCAGCCCATGAAGCTGAAGAACACGATGCGCTGGGCGATGGGCGAGGAGACGATCACGCACCTCGGGCACGAGTACTACGACTAGCAGCCTGTGTCATCCTGAGCCGCGCAGACGGCGAAGGATCTCCTGCCAAGCACGGGGAGATCCTTCGCTTCGCTCAGGATGACACCCATGCACTACCTCGCCCTCGGGGACAGCATCTCCATCGACCGCTACCCGGCCCTGGAGACCGGCACCGACGGTCTCGGCGCCGCGTCGCTCTTCCATCGCAACCATGACCGCGTCTGGCCGGAGTTCCGCGGGCGCGACCTGGCCACGCTGCATCCGGGCGTCACCTTCACGAATCTGACCGAGGATGGGGCGACGTCCGCGGACGTGCTCGAGCGCCAATTGCCGCGCGTGCGCGGAAAGGCGGACATCATCACCCTCACCGCGGGCGGGAACGACCTGCTGATGTCCCTCGGCGGGCGGTCATCGCCAGCGGCCGGCATCCTGAAGCGCATCGGACAGATCGTGCGCGAGGTGAGGGACGGGCTGCTGATCATCGGCACGATCTACGACCCGACGGACGGGACGAAAGTGTTGGAAGAGGCGCGCCTGGAGCGGGAGGCGGTGTGGCTGGACGAGATCAACGACGGCATCCGTGCGCTCGCCAGCGACCGCATCCGCATCGCGGACATCCAGCGCCACTTCCTCGGCCACGGCCTGACGGCCGCGGCCGGGGAACGTTGGTACTGGAGCGGCTCGATCATCGAGCCGGCCGCGCGCGGCGCCTCGGAAGTGCGGCGCTTGTGGCTCGAGGCCGCCCGCTAACGGGCCTCGTCCGCGATCTCCATCGCCTTGCCGATGGCCGTCGCCTTGGCGGTTTTCACCTTCGTCGGCATGAACTTGTGCGCGACGCTCTGGATCTTCTTCATCGGGCGGAGCAGCGGGCTGTCCCACATCGCCTCGATCGTCTCCCGGCGGGCCTGCATCAGGTCGCCGAGCTCGCGGAGCTGCTCCTCCTCGAACACCTCGCGGGCCGTGGCGAACATCTCCGTCTCTTCTTCCTTGATGTGATGCTCGACCAGGTCCTTCATCACCTTCGCTTTAGCCTCGAACTCGTGCGACTTCGGGTTCGCCGCCTTCAGCGCCGGCAGGACCATGTCCACCACGTGATGCTCCTCGGCGGCCTCGTAGAACATGTCGACGTCGTCCGTCTTCTCCGTGCGGGCCTTGAAGGCCGGGTAGAAGACCTCTTCCTCGATCTGCGCGTGGGTCTTGATCGCGCGCTCGAGCTCCGAGACCAGGCGCTCGCGCTGCTTGACCGTGGTGGCCTCGTTGAGCTCCCGGAGCAGGCGCTTGAGGACGACGTGGTCGGCTTTCAACATCGTGATGGCACTGGGCATCTTTCGTGTTCCTCCCACCCCTCCTCCAATGCGTGAGGAGTGCCAGACCGGGCGGAATTCCAGCCTCGGCCGGCCCTGTTCCGCGCCTCATGAACAAGCGCACGTTTGCCCTGACGCTCGCCCTGCTCGTCCTCGCCACGGCCGCCTTCGCCGGCGCCGTGAAGCCGCCCGTCAAGCAGGTGGAATCGAAGAAGGTCTGCATGATCAACGAGCACTACATGCAGAAGGACCAGATCCCGGTGGAGGTCGAAGGGAAGACGTATTACGGCTGCTGCGACATGTGCAAGAAGGCCCTCGCCGCCGACGCCTCCAAGCGCAGCGCCGTCGACCCGGTGAGCGGGAAGAAGGTGGACAAGGCGACGGCCATCATCGCCGCCGACGCCGAGGGGAACGTGGTGTACTTCGAGAACGCGAAGAACCTGGAGGCGTTCAACGCGGCGAAGTAGGCCGGCGCCTCCCGCCCCCCGCATCCAGGAATCTCACGAACGCCCGAGGCACGAAGCCGAACCGCGGCTCCTCGGCCAGCCGCTGGTAGGCGGCGACGCCCGGCGCGAGGGCGATCCAGGACAGCGTCCGGTTGGCTGATGCGATGACCGTCGGCGCGGTCACGGCCTGCAGCGCCGGCGAGAAGCGCTGCATCACGAAGTTCTTCCCGTTCGCGATCCAGGCCACGCTGTAGACGCTCCCCTCCGCGATGGCCACCGGCCGGCCGACGACTTCCGTGGCCAGCAGGCGGTCGGCATCGATGATCGCGCCGCTGGCGGAGAGCCGCGTGGCGCGAAGCGTCCGCGTCTCGGCGTCCGTCCAGAAGACCACGACCTCGCCGCCGATCGACGCGGCGGCGACTTCCCGGGCGAAGGGCCGCAGCGGCGCGATGGTGATCGCGCCCGGCTCGCGCATCACGCCCTCCGGCGAGACGCGCGCGACGACGACCTCGAACAGCGACGGCGGCGGCGGAACGGGCAGGATGACCGGCGGCAGCTCGGAGACCCAGGCCACGAAAAAGTCCGTGCCGTTCCAGGCGATCGACGGCAGATGATCGAACGGCTGCGGCCCGGCAATGAAGAACGGCGGCCCGACGACGCCGTTCGTCACGATCGCGGCGACGAGGTCGTGCTCCGGCTCCTGGACCGCCGTCCGCACCACCAGCACCCGCCCTCCGCCCGCCCCGGCGGCGAACCGCTCATTGGCCAGGATCCGCTCCATGACCACGACCGGCTCGGCATCGATGACCGTGCCGTCGCGCGCGATGCGCCGCAGCAGCAGCTTCTGCCCGAAGGACCAGAAGACGTTGAACGAGCTGCCGTCGAACACCACGACCGGCGGCACGTTGAAATCGGAACCGCCGAGGTTGACCGGCGTCCCGCCGAGCTGCGCGACGAGCGAGCCGTCCTCGATCCAGGCCGCGAGAGTCACGCCGCTGTTGCTGGCCACGGCCGGCAGGCGCTGCATCCGCGTGGAGAATGTCAGGATCTTCGGATCGCGCCGCGCACCGTTCTCCAGCTTCGCCCCGAAGACGTCGCCCTTCTCGGACCAGACGTAAAAGTCGCCTGCGACATCCGCCGGCATCGAGTCGCCGCCGCCGGCCGTGACGAGGAACTGGTCGGTCTGCGTCACCGTCGTTCCGACGATGCGCGCCAGCGTCTTGGCCAGCACCTCACCGGTCGCCGTCACGTTGCTGTAGCTCAGGATCGCGCCGCCGGCGTACGGCGCCAGCACCGGCGCGGCGGTCGGCACGAACTCCGCGACGAGCGCGAGGCGCTCGCCCTGAATCGCATTATCAGAGGTAACGAGCTGCCCGAGGATGCCGGTGCGGGACCAGGCCACGAGGTAGGCGGAGCCGGTCCAGGTGACGGCGATCTCCCGGTAGCCGGCGAATGTCCCGAGCTGCCGGCGGCTCAGCACCGCGCCGTCGGTCGAGACGCGCACCGTCTCCGGTGTCACCAGGCCGCTCGAGCTCACGGCCAGGCCGGCGATGAGGAAGTCGCGGCCGTCCGTCGTCACGTCGATATCGACCACGCTTCCGGCGAACGGGATCTCCTGCGAAGCCACGACCGCGCGCGCGCCGAGCGAGACGATGCCGTAGCGCACGTTGCCGTTCGAGCGGATGACGGCGATGACCCGCTCCCCGGCGACGGCCATGGCGATCCGGTCGCCGCACGAGGTGCCGGTGGCGAACACCGGCGCGAGCGGCGCCACCTCGCTGGCCGTCGTCACGCGCAGGAGCTGCACGGCGCCGCAGCCGTACGTCATGCCGACGACGTACTCGCTGCCGGTCCAGACCACGTCCGCCTCATACCCCTCCGCGATGTCGATGCCCGCCGAATCGAGGACGCGCCCGTCGCGGTCGAGGCGCGTGCCGAAGATGTGGTTCGGATCGCGCCCGTCGTTCCAGACGGCCAGCGCGCCGTCGCCGCTCGTGGCCACACGCGCGTCTCGCTGCGTGCCGAACGCCGGCACCGTATCCATCGATCCGAGCGGCTGCTCGGGCCCGAAGCGGAAGGTGTCGGCGGCGGCTGCAAGGGAGGAGAGGAGAACGAGGAGGAGGGCCAGGGGTCTCACGGCGTTTTGTACGGACGCGAAAGCGGAAGTGTCATCCTGAGCCGCGAAGACGGCGAAGGATCTCCTCGCGCTTGCCGGGAGATCCTTCGCCGTCTTCGCGGCTCAGGATGACACGTACGTTATCATCCGGGCTCATGCATCACAGAATTGCCGCTCTTTCTCTCGCCCTCCTGCTCGCCGCATCGACCCTCCTCGCCCAGCCCGCCCCCGATCCGAACATCGATGCGCTCTCCCAGGACTTCCGCGCCCTCGGCCGCATCGCCGAGCTGTCCAAAGACCTCGGCGACAACCGGCAGGTGATGCTGGCCATCATCGACAGCGACCTCCAGCGCCTGCGCGGCCCGCGCGACGACGGCACGTACCAGTGGGCCTCGCTCCAGCGCGTCGAGGCCTCCCGCGTCTCGGACGAGAAGTCGATCGAGCGCGTGAGCACCGAGGCCGAGCTGCGCAACGTGATGATCACCGCCCCGAACGCGTACCGGCTGGAGGTGAGACTGCCGACCAAGCGCAACCTCGTCTCGGCCAACAACCGCGTCTACCTGCGCAACGTGCTCGTCGACTGCACCGGCTTCGACGTCAAGACGACCCATCACGAGCTCCCGGTCAACGCCTGGATCAACCCCGGCGACGCGAACGGCGTCGCGCTCCCCGAGATCTGCAAGTCGGCCAGGGCCACCGCGGAGCTGGGCGTGGAGAGCGGCGAGAAGAAGGCGGTGGCGGAGGTGGCGCTGCTGCAGGCGAAGCTGATCGACGACCCGAAGGGGCCGTACTACCCGGCCACGCAGCGGCTGCTGCAGATCCGCGAGCAGACCTCCGCGCGCGACCTCCAGCGCGGCGTCATCAAGAGCACGGTCGATGAGGCGTTGCTGGCGCTCCCTGGCGAGATGGAGAAGCGCGCCGCCGAGCAGCAGGCGATGCTCGCCCGCCGCCAGCAGGCCAGCGGCACGATCCAGCCCGGCGACGCCTCGCCGGACGTCGCCGCCGCGCTGCGCGAGGTCCACCGCCTGATGGGCGGCACGCTCGACGAGCAGGCGGCCGCGCGGACGAAGCTGCAGTCGCTGATCGACGCGCTCAACCCACCGGCGCCGGCGGCGCAGTAGCCTGCCTGTACGCCGCGGCCACGCCCGGGCCGGCGACGTAGAAGTCGAAGATGAGCTGCTTCAGCTTCGAGTCGCCGGCGATCGCCGCGCGGAAGTCATCGAGCTTGACGCTCTTCCGCGCCTGCTCCAGCGTCTCCCCTCTTTTCGCTGCCGCTTCGGTGCGCGTGGCGATGGCCTCGAGTAGGCGAGCCATCGTTTGCACGTACGCGTCGTCGTGCATCACCGGCCCGTGGCCGGGAACGAAGACGGCCGGCTTGAGCGCGAGCAGCTTCTGCAGCGCGGCGGCGTACTGACGGGGGAAGGAGGTGGAGCCGACCAGCGGCACGGGCCACACGACGAGGTCGCCTGTGATCGCGATCCGCTCCTTCGGCAGCCAGACCACCAGGTCCGCGCCGCTGTGGCCGCGCCCGAGGTGGCGGATCTCGATGGTGCGCGCGCCGCGGACGAGGGTGAGCTCGTCATCGATGGTGATCGTCGGCATGATCGGCTCGAAGGCGGGCGCCGCGGCGAAGTAGCGCTCCGCGGCCGCGACGTCGCTCTCGAAGCTGAGGCGCTCTTCGTCGGTCATCGCCGTGCCGTCGAAGCTCTTCTCGTC
>DATEOX010000627.1:0-3188 GCA_035273585.1 Thermoanaerobaculia bacterium | reverse complement strand
GGTCGAAGCGCAGCGCCTCCTCGTACATCCGGATCGCGTCGGCGGAGCGGCCGAGCTGGCGCAGGTTTGCCGCGGCGATCATCCGGAGCTGGATGTTCGAGGGGCAGCGGCGCAGCGCGCGCGAGGCCCGCTCCAGCGTGTCCCGCGCCAGCGGCGCGTTGTTGCGTTCCATGGCCTGATTCGTGGCGTCGACCAGCGGCAGCTCCAGCCGCGAGCAGGCCACCGGCTCGACGGAGAGATACCAGACGAGCACCGCCGCGAGGGCGATGACCGCGGCGGATGCGAGCGCCTTAAGCGCGAGCATCATCGAGCCTCCACGCCGTGACGGTGGCGGCGATGAAGAGCAGCGCCATCCGGGCCGGCGCGATGTGCAGCGGGAAGAGGGCGAGGGCGAGCACGAAGAGCGTCACGGCCGTCGGCAGCGCCACGAGCCGCGCGTAACGCGAGCGCTCGTCGCCGCCGTCGCGGAACGAGACCGCACCGAGGGCCACCAGCGCGGCGAGGAAGATCAGGTAGCCGACCACGCCCGTCTCGGCCATCAGTTGGGCGTGATCGTTGTGCGCCTCGCCGAAGTTCTCCTGCGCCAGGCCGCGCAACTCCGGCCAACGGTCGTCCACCCGCAGACGATACGGAAAGTACTCCCAGGCGAAGCTGCCCGGCCCGACGCCGAGGAGCGGCGCGTCGCGGAACATCTCGACCGCGGAGAGCGTGGCCACCGCGCGGCCGGCGAGGGTCGGCGGGAAGTGCCCGCGCCCGACCTGCATGCCCATCTCCCGGATGCGGAAGCCGGCCGGCGTGGTCATCAGGGCGATGCCGCCCGCGACGACGATCGCAGCCAACGCGATCGGCGCCTTCCGCCGCAGGGCCACGAGGGCGAGGGTGGCCAGCCCCGCGGCCAGCGCGCCGAACGCGGTGAGAGTCTGGGAGATGCCAATGGCTCCTATCGCGGCGATGGCCGTCACCGTGGCCAGCACGCGCAGCCAGCCGCGCGCCGCGAGGAGCACCGCCACGGCGGCGATGGCCACCGGCGCGAAGTACATCCCGACGTCGTCCGGGTTGCCGATGTAGCCCGTCCGCCGCAGCCGCTCCGGGAGCTGCACGGTGTAGGTGAACGGCTCCCACAGATGCAGCTCCTGCAGCAGGAGCACCAGCGCGTTGAGGATGGCGGGCACGAACAGCGCCGCCAGAATCCAGAGCGACCGGCGCCGCGCCGTCACGACCATGAAGACGAAGATGACCGCCGCGGCGAGCACGTCCAACACCGAGTGCGCGCCGAGGACGTAGTTGCGGCCGAAGGCGAAAGCGATGAGCGTCCAGCCGACGGCCGCGATCGGGAAGAAGATCCAGCGGCCGCGGATGCTCATCCACGGCTGCCTTCCGCACCAGATCGTGAACAGCGCGGCCACGGCCAGCAGCAGGACGGCCGCCGCGCGGACGACCGCCTCTTTCGGAGTGCGGAAGGTGTCGCCGGCGGGGAAGGCAGCGAGGGCGCTGCAGAAGAGGATCGCGGCGACGATCCACCATGCCGCGCGTGCGCCGGCCGGCTCCTCGGGTCGCGTCGGGATCGGTGTACCGCGGTTTGTTATCGCGCCCCTCGGGCCATCGTGACCACGGTCTTCAGACAGATCGCCAGATCGAACGTCAGACCGTAGCGGCGGACGTAATAGAGATCGTAGGCGAGCTTGCGCTTCGCGTCGGCGATGCTCGCGCCGTAGCGGTAGCGGATCTGGGCCCACCCCGTCAGGCCCGGCGGCACGAGGTGGCGCAACTGGTAGAACGGGATCTCCCGCTCCAGCGCGGCGATGAACTCCGGACGCTCCGGACGTGGGCCGACGAACGACATCTGTCCCATCAGGATGTTCCAGAGCTGGGGCAGCTCGTCCAGCCGCGACTTGCGCAGGAAGCGGCCGGCGGGCGTCGTCCGCCCGTC
The DNA here is from genome assembly GCA_035273585.1 of Thermoanaerobaculia bacterium. Classification (GTDB taxonomy): domain Bacteria; phylum Acidobacteriota; class Thermoanaerobaculia; order Gp7-AA8; family Gp7-AA8; genus JAFAVZ01. The sequence goes on along the minus strand of DATEOX010000627.1, from coordinate 1,258 downwards.
GCTCGAGGCGGCCCACACCGGGCCGTCCTTCTCCGCGTCGACGTGCATCGTCCGGAACTTGTAGATGGAGAACGGCCGGCCGAAGCGGCCGACGCGCGTCTGCTTGTAGATGACCGGCCCCTTGCTGGTCAGCTTGACCAGCGTCAGGGCGAGGAGCATCAGGGGCGAGGAGAGGATCAGGCCGAGGAGGGCGAAGGCGACGTCGAAGGCGCGCTTGAACGCCTCCGTGCTCTGCCGGCCGATGCCCCAGCCCTCGCCGAGGAGGCTGCGGCAGTCGATGTGATCGATGGGCGTCTCGTGGAGGAGGTCCTCGTGGAACGCGGAGAGGGTGCGCAGGACGCCGCCCCGTCCGATGATCGGCGCCGAGGCGTGGAGCAGGTCGACCAGCAGCTCGGAGTCATCCTCCACCACCACCTCGTCCGCGCGCATGAAGCCGAAGGTCTCCAGCGTGCGCGTCACCTTCTCCTCGTGCTTCATGTTGCGCACGTCGAGGACCACCGGCGGCTCGTAGAGGTTGCCGTAGGCCTTGATGATCTCGTCGGAGAGATAGCGGTAGCGCTCCGGATTGCCCACGAGCAGGACGCGGATCTTCGTCCGGCCGGCAAAGCCCTTCGCCAGCAGGCGCACCAGGAGCGAGCAGAGGATGGTGAAGGTGAAGGTGTAGACGATGATCCAGCGGCCGACGGGGAGGAAGCGCACCCACGTGTACCAGAGAGTGGTCGCCGCGACCGCGACCCCCGCCGCTCCCGCCGCGCGGAGGAGCAGTTGGAAGGTGGAGCTGAAGACCTGCCGGCCATAGAGGCCGAGCATGTAGCTGGCCAGGAAGAAAAGGGAGCCGTGCAAGGCGGCCAGGGCGGTGATGTGATAGCCGATCGCCGCCGGGATGAAGGTCGGCGAGACCATGTGCGCCCAGCGGACTGCCCAGAAGGCGATGCTCACGTCGAGCACGGCCCAGAAGTAGACCGGCGCGCCGATGACCATGTGCGCCACGTGGGAGAGAAACGTCGAGGCGGAGGAGCGGCGCGCGGGGGAGGGGCGCACGAGCGTCTCCTCGTTCACCGGCATGTGCAGCTCGGAGACGAACGCCGGCCGCGGACGGCCATGATCGCTCACGTGCAGAGTGGGCGGTTTCGCCGCGCTGCTGCCGGATCGGGCATCCGCCACGAGAGGGCTCTCCGGAGTGTGTTGGGTCAAGATATCGACTTCCGTCCGCTGATGGGCCGTCCATCATAATAAATTTCGACCGCGCAGGCCAGCC
>DATEOX010000626.1:0-5043 GCA_035273585.1 Thermoanaerobaculia bacterium | reverse complement strand
CCGATCGCGCGGATGACGTTGAGGATCTTCTCCAGGTTCCCTTCCGTCGCGCCGACCCACTTGGAGCGGAAGTTCTTCAGCTTGATGGTCGGCAGCCCGCACTCCTTGGCGAACGCCTCGGCCACGAACGTCTTGCCGGTGCCCATCGGACCGGTGAAGAGGAGGCCCATCGGCACGCGCGTGGTCTCGCCGTCGCGGATGCTCTGGGCGATGACGTTGAGGTCCTTCTTGACCTCGTCCATCCCGCCGACGACCTCGAAGCCGTGCGCCGGCTCGACGAACTCCACCAGGCCGAAGCACTCCCGCTCCAGGATCTCCCGCTTGCGTCGCGAGATCAGCGCGTCGACCTCCGGCCGCCGCCCCTCCCCGGAGGGCGCCGGCACGGCGGCCGGCTGCGCGCCGGGGGCGATCAGCTTCGCGATCTCCTCCTGGTTCATCCCGGAGGTGAGCGCGGCCAGCTTCTTCGCCCGCTCCGAGGCGTCGGGGCCGGTGAGGATCTGTTTGATGAACGACTCGCGCTCGCGCGCCTCGTCCTCGCTCGCCGGTGGCGGGGTGAGGATGGAGAGGATCTGGATGGTCTTCAGGCCGGCGGTGATCTCCGCGTAACGGTCGGCGTCCTTCTCCGACATCCGCTTGTCCGCCAGGCGCGCGGCGGCGCGCCGCGCATCGCGGTCGGGCATCGGGACGTCGACCACCGCCACCTTCGGATTGGAGACGAGCTTCGGGGCGAGCTCGGTGAGGTTCTCGGCGATGAGGATGACGACGTTGTCGCCGGTCTCGATCTCCGGCAGGAATGACCAGCGGTGGAGCGTGACGATCGCGCTGCGGTCGGCGTCGCTCTGGAAGTTCGAGTCGCCCGCGGGGGCGATGACTTCCGCGTATTCGAGGATGGCCGCGACTTTCGAGCCGGCGATGAGCATCCGCTCCAGCGCGCCGAGGATGCGCGGCTTCTCGGTCTGGAGGATGAGGTCCTCCAGGTTGCCCACGTCCTTGGCCCGCTTCAGGAAGCGGACGCCTGTGGCGACGTTGTAGACCGCCACCGTCTCCTTCGACTCCTTGAGCAGGACTTTGCCGATGAAGTCAGTGAGGGTGAGCGTGCGGTCGCCATCGAGGACGACGTCGTACACGTTGCCGTGGAGGACGAAGATGGAGGCTTCGCCTCTGATGTAGCGTCTACGTAGATCGTCGGCCCATTGGGGTAGCGTGTGGTCAGTCATGCGGGGGAATGATGAAGGATGAATGATGAATGATGAACGTCAATCTCGCCGCCTTTGTTCATCATTCATCATTCATCACTCATCCTTCCAAAGTGTTCAAAATCTTCTCGGTGTCTGCCGCGGTCTGCTCGATGGACTCGACGCCGTCGAGGAGGTCGTCGAGCTGGCCGGAGAGCTCTCCCGGCGACTGCATGGTCACGATCTGGTCGGCGATGAGCTGGAACGAGTTCTCGATCAGGTCCATCTGCGCCCGCGCCACGTTGAGGTAGCTCCGGATGTCGCGCAGCTTGTCGATGCGCTTCATGATCACCTCGAAGTTCTTCTTGGCCAACGACCGCTCCTGGTCGCCGAGCTTCTCCGAGGCGGCCCGCTGCTGGTAGCGCTCGCGGTCCTTGTCCAGGGCGTTGAAGTCGACGGTGTGCAGGTAGGCGTCGTAGCGCGCGACGGTGAGCGCGACCTGGATGAAGGACTCGACCAGCTTGTGCGTCTTCTGCAGCTCGTTGCGCAGCAGGTCGCCGGTGAACGACGGGTTCTGCCTGGCCAGGTTCTGGATCTGCTGTTCCTTGTAGACGAGCGTGTTGATCCGGTCCTTCTCCTTCTGGGGGAGGAACTTCATCCGCTCCGCGCGCTGGGCGGCCTCGATCTCCATGCGCAGCTTCTCGAACTTCGGGTCCCACCAGATCTTGCGCAGGAAGCGCGACTCCGGCGCGTGCAGGAGCCAGAGCGCCTCGCCGCCGCAGGCGAAGAGGGCGGGGAGGGGGTTGGCCGTGAGGACCGACGCCGCCACGCCGCCGATGAGCAGCGAGAGGTTGTACGGATTGGCGAACGCCATCTTGAGGTACGGCCGCTTGGAGAGCTCGTACGCCGTCGCGCTGATCGCGTCGTCGACCTTCTGCGGCGGCTTGGGCGGCGTCGGCACGGGCGTCATTGTATCGGCGCGCGTGTCATCCTGAGCGAAGCGAAGGATCCGTACCTTCAGGCGCGGCGCGAGATCGGTACGGATCCTTCGGCGTCTGCGCGCCTCAGGATGACACTGGCGTGTAGATCAGATCCAGCAGCTTCTTCTCCACGTTGCGGAACTCGTTCGACGACTTGAGGGCCACGTCGCGCGTGGCGAAGAACGGCACGTCCACCCGATGCAGGATGCGCGTCGGCCGCGGCGCCAGGACGTAGATCGTGTCCGCCAGGTACACCGCCTCCGAGACGTCGTGCGTGACGAAGAGGATCGTGTTGTCCTCCTCGCGGGAGATGTCCAGCAGCAGGCTCTGCATCCCCCAGCGCGTCTGCGGGTCGAGGGCGCCGAACGGCTCGTCCATCAGGACCAGCTTTGGCTTGTTGATCAGCGTCCGGGCGATGGCCACGCGCTGCTTCATCCCGCCCGAGAGGTCCTTCGGATAGCGGTCTGCGAAGTCGTAGAGGCCGACCGCCTTCAGGTACTTGTCGGATTGCTCGTGGCGCTGCGCCTTCGGGATGCCCCGCAGCCGCAGCCCGTACTCGACGTTGTCCCGCACGGTCAGCCAGCCGAAGGACGTGTAGGCCTGGAAGACCATGCCCCGGTCGCGGCCGACGTCCGTCACCGGCTGGCCATCCACTTCCACTTTGCCCCGCGTCGGCGGGAGGATGCCGGCCACCGCCTTGAGGATCGTCGACTTGCCGCAGCCCGACGGCCCGAGGAACACGATGACCTCGCCGCAGCCGGGTTTGTCGTCGATGTCGAGCGTCACTTCCTTCACCGCCTCGGTCTGTTTGCCGGTGCGGTCGATGTACGTCACGCCGAGGTCGTCGATGCGCAGCTTTGGGACCTGGTCGCTCTTCTTGGCAACGTACGAGCCCTTTTTGTTGTGCCCCGCGTCGACAGCGACCGTGCCGGGCTCGCCGTTCACCACCGGTTTCGCCTCGCTCACAGTATGTCCTCCCGCCACTTGAACAGCATGGCCGACACGCCGCGGATGAACTGGTCGGTGATGATGCCGATGCCGCCGATGACGATCAGCCCGGCGAACGACCACGACGCCTTCTGATGCGTCCGGGCCAGCTCCACCATGTACCCCAGCCCATGCTCGGGATTCACCGCCTCGGCCAGGATGACGTACGTCCAACTGATGGCGTTCATCACCCGGAAGGAGTCGAAGATCTCCGGTAGCGCGGCCGGCACGAGCACGGTGCGGATGACCTGCAGCTTCGACGCGCCGAGCGTCAGCGCCGTCTGCACCAGCTCCTCCGGCACCATCCGGATCGCCGAGACGACGACCGGCAGCAGGTAGACGAAGACGCCGAGGAAGAGAAAGGCGATCTTCTGCTTCTCGTAGATGCCGAACCAGAGGATGAGAAGGGGGATGAAGGCCGAGATCGGCATGTAGCGCAGCGGCGCCATGATCGATTCGAAGATGTGGAACATCGGGGCGAAGGCGCCCATCAGGATGCCCAGCGGCAGGGCCAGCGCCGCCGCCAGGAGGAAGGCGAGCACGATGCGCCGCGTGGAGGTGAGGATCGCCCCCAGCAGGTCGTACTGGATGAAGAGCTGCAGCGTGCCGCGGATCACCTCCGTCGGCGACGGCAAAAAGTCGGGCGGCGCGAGCCGCCCGTACGAGATCACGCACCACGCCGCGAGCACGACGACCGGCATGATGAAGCCCAGCCAGAGCGCCGTGCCGCGCGGGATCGGCTGGCGGATGGACCAGAGTGATGGTTTCCTCATGGCGAGTGGGTGCGAGTTACTGGTTGCTGGTTACTGGTAGAGGTTGCCGGTTTTTTCTACCAGCAACCAGTAACCAGCAACCAGCAACTGTCACTGTGTGGCCAACACCACCTTGATCTCGGTGCGCCGGTTCATCTGCCGCCCTGCCTCGGTGGCATTGTCGGCGATCGGATTCGACGAGCCGCGGCCGATGGTCTGGAAGCGGTTCACGTCGACGTTCGGGAAGTTCTGCACGATGTAGTTCTTCACCGCCAGCGCGCGGCGCTGGGAGAGGGTCATGTTCGCCGTCGGCGAGCCGGTGGCGTCGGTGTTCCCTTCCACGCGCAGGTAGGTGTTGCCGAACGAGGTCATCGTCTCGCCGAGGGAGTCGAGCACGAAGTAGGAGCCGGGCATGATCTCGTCCGAGCCGGGGGTGAAGTGGATGTCGATCTGCTTGTTGATGATGGCCCGCTGGTTCTTGCCGGCCGTGGCCGGGGCGATCTTCGCCTCCTCCACCTTCGCGCCGGGGTACGACGCGGCGAGGCTCTGGATGAAGCGCGCGTCGGCCCAGTCCTTCGCCTCGACGGGACGCGTCACGAGCCCCTTCTTGCGCCAGATCACGAAAGCGGTGTCGAAGAGCGTCTCGTAGTGCGCCTTGCCGCCGTTCAGGCCGTAGAACTGTGCGTTGTCCGCGTACGGGGTGAGCTTGAGGCCGGAGAGCATGCCCGAGACCGTGTCGGCGTCGAGCTTCAGCGCCTTGCCCACGATGTTGTACGAGCCGGTCGGGTCCTGCTTGATCATCTCGATGCCGTCGAACCAGCCGTGGACGAAGTCGGCCAGCGTCTGCGGCGCCTGATCGATGATGTCCTGCCGGGCCACGAGGGTGTCGGCGATGATGTTCGTCGCCGCGGTGGTGGAGACGAGGATGTGCGCCTCGTCGCCGCGCGCCTCGACGGAGGAGCTGAGGTCCGGCTCCCAGGTCACGGCCGCATCGACCTGCTTGGCCTTGAACATCGCCGCCGCCGCCGGCGCGTCCTGGGTGAAGATGATGTTCTTCTCCACCTCGTTGCGGTCCGGCGTCGCGAGGCCGGACTGCGACAGCAGATAAAGAAGGAGGAAGTGCGAGGGGGTGAACTGCGTGCAGGCGAT
>DATEOX010000625.1:0-8683 GCA_035273585.1 Thermoanaerobaculia bacterium | reverse complement strand
CGCGGCGCGCGCGCCGCCGCCGGTCAACATCACGGCCAGGTCGGATGTTTCATCGGTCGCAAACGGGGCCAGTTGCAGGTTGCGGCTCACGGTTCCGTTCGTACTGCATGCCGTTTGCCATGTGAAACTGGAAGCATGCGCATCGCGGTCATCGGCGGCGGCATCAACGGCGCGGGCATCGCCTGGGAGCTGGCCCGGAAGGGGTACGAGGTCGTCCTCTTCGAGCAGGGGGAGTTCGGCGCGCAGACCTCGGCGGCCACGACGAAGCTGATCCACGGCGGGCTGCGCTACCTCGAGGGGCTGCACCTCGGCCTGGTGCGCGAGGCGCTGCGCGAGCGCGGCTGGCTGCTGGAGCACATCCCCCAGCTCGTCCACAAGCTGGAGATCCTCCTTCCGGTCTACGCCGGCGGGCCGCGCTCGCGGCTCGAGATCCGGACCGGACTGCTGCTGTACGACCTGCTGGCCGGCCGGCACAACATCGGCCGGCATCGCAGGCTGACGGCGGAGCAGATCCTGGAGCGGGCGCCGCTGATCGCCGACGGGCTGCGCGGCGGGTTCTCGTATTGGGATGCGCAGGTCGACGACGCCCGGCTCGTGCGGACCGTCGTCGCCTCGGCCGTGGCGGACGGCGTGGTGGCGCACGAACATACGCGCGTCGAGGGGCTGGAGCGGGACGGCGACGGGTGGCGCATCCGGACCGCGGCGGGGGAGGAGCGCTTCGAGCTCGTGGTGAACGCCGCAGGCCCTTGGATGAACGAGCTGCTGGAGCGCAACGGCATCCGGACGCGCTACCGGCTGATGCTCGTCCGCGGCAGCCACCTCGTCCTCGCCCGCCGCGTGAGCGACGCCGGCGTGCTCCTCCAGTCGCCCGATGACGGCCGCGTCTTCTTCGTCCTGCCGTGGAAAGAGACGACCCTCGTCGGCACGACCGAAGTCGAGCAGAAGGAGCCGCTGAACGACGTACACGCCACGGAGGCCGAGGTCGACTACCTCCTCACCCGTTTCAACCGCTACTTCCGCGAGCCGATCGCGCGGCCGGATGTCGCCGCCACTTTCGCCGGAGTGAGGCCGCTCGTCGGATACGGACGGAACCCAGGCGCGGTGGGACGCGAGTACCGCGTCACGCGCAGCGGGAACCTCATCAACGTCTTCGGCGGGAAGATGACCACCTTCATGGCTCTGGCCCGGCGGGTGAGCCTGCGCGTGGACAACTACTTCGGCCACACCCGGACGGCGCGCGAGCCGCGCTTCGCCATAGAATCGGCGCCGCCATGACGTACATCCCGCCCCTCAGCGACAGCGCCCCCCGCCCGCGCCTCCCGCGCGAGCTCGACCCGGTCGAGGTGCGCATCCTCGGCGCGCTGATGGAGAAGCAGATGGCCACGCCGGAGTACTACCCGCTCACCCTCAACGCGCTCCTGGCCGCGACGAACCAGAAGTCGAACCGCGAGCCGGTCATGGAGCTCGGCGAGGCGGAGGCCCAGCGCGCGCTCGATCGGCTGCAGGACGAGAAGCTGGTGTGGAAGGTGATGGGCGGCCGCGCCGTCCGCTACGACCACAACCTCGATCACGTCTGGCATCTCAATCGCCGGGAGAAGGCGCTCATCACCCTGCTCTTCCTGCGCGGGCCGCAGACCGCGGGGGAGATGCGCGGCCGCAGCGACCGCCTTCACGCGTTCGACAGCGTGCAGGAGGCGGAGGAGGTGCTGCGGGACATGGCCGCGCACAGCGAGCCGCTCGTCCGCCCCCTGCCGCGCCGCCCCGGCCAGAAGGAAGAGCGCTGGGCGCATGTGGTCGGCGGGGCGGTGGTGGAGACCGCGGAGCCCGAGGTATCCGCCGCCGCGGCCGAGCCGATGTCGGCGCGCGTCGCCCGTCTGGAGCAGCGGGTGAGCGAGCTGTCCGACGAGCTGCGCGCGCTGAAGGAAAAGTTGGGCGAGACGTAGCTACCGCTGCGCGCTGTCCGTCCTCAAACGGACGTACACGTAAATCGACTGCGGCTTGTGGCCGTAGATCGCTTCCAGCTCGCGCGTGGCCGTGTGGTAGTCGATGTTCACTCCGACGCCGGCGCGGAAGGCATCCAGCTTCAGCGCATCGAAGAGGTAGCCGACGGTAAAGTGCGTCGTCCGCTTGCGGCCGACGAACGGGATCGCCTCCGGCGGCCGGTCCACCGTCTCGACGCGGGCCATCACGAGGTTGCGCCCGCCGCGCAGCAGCCCCTCGGCGGACAGCGACGCGAGATCGAGCTCGGGACGCAGCTCGCGCTTGGTGTAGATCACGCTCGCCGCGCCGCGCTCCGCGTTCCAGGCCAGCGACGCGCTGGAGATGGCCAGGTCGGCGTCGGTGAGCTCGCCGCGCGAGAGCTGCAGCGCGACGTTCCGCGCGGAGAGGGTGAGCCGCGCCGAGCGCGAGTCGATGTCGCCACCGGTGTCGAGGCTCGAGTGCCGGCCGGTGGTCACGGCGTGATGGAAGACGCTCGCCTCCAGCGTCACGTACGGCGTCCCGAGGCCGGCGGTGACGACGCTCGTCGCGTAGTGCCACGGCTCCTGCACGTCGTACGCGAATGGCGCCTCGACGAACTCCTCGGATGCTGCCCGCTGGGCGAACGGCACCGCGCCGAGGGCCGGGTCGCCGATCGGCGCGGCATAGAGATGGAGGAACGATGCGGATGAGGTGCGGAAGGCGAGGTCGATCCCCACCTCGGAGATCGCCTCGTGGGCGCGCATCCGGTCGAGCAGCGGTCCGCCGCTCTCCGGCGAGACGACCTGGAGCAGTTGCGGGTAGCCGTCATTCTGAATCGTGGCCGGCTCGAGCGAGCCGCGCGCGCGGACGAGCACGAGGCCGCGGCGGCCGAGCGTCCGCTGCGCGCCGGCACCGATCCAGTTCACGGAAAACGTGCCGCTCTGCGGATCGGCCGGCCCGGTCTCGCTGACCTGCGCGACGGCGGCGGAGCCTTCGACGAACGTCGTCCAGGCGCCGCGCGTCCAGAGGATCGGATGATGCGGCGCGTCGCCGGGGTTGAACGCCGTCCCCGACACGTTGCGCAGCAGGAACGTGCGCTGGAAGGAGATGACGTCGGACGTCTGCGCCGCCAGCGGCGAGGACGCGATCAGCAGAACGAAGAGAGCTTTCACGGTTCGCAAATGCACGGCGCGCGACTGTGCAACAGTTCTGCCCGTCAGGGAAGCGCCGTGGTATACCGCGGCCATGGGCGCACCTCTCTGGCTGGCCACGGTCTTCTTCGCTATCGTCGGCATCGCGGTAATGATCGCGCGCCGGCCGCTGGCCCGCGCGCAGTCGATGATCGCCGGCGGCACGGTGCCGGCCGGATGCGTGATCGCCGAGGGCGTCGCGCTGATCGTGATCGGGGCCCTGTTTCTGCTGCTGCGCTGACGCCCCTCACCCGGCCTTCGGCCACCCTCTCCCCGCTGCCGCGGGGCGAGGGAACGCGCGTGCGCGCTAACGCCGCGTGGATCGCCGCCGCGGAGCGGACGCGATCGCGTCGAGGAAGGCATCGACCTCGCGGTCGACGGCATCCCCTCCGAGCCAGAGGCCGTCCACGATCGTCAGCGTGGCCGGCACGCCGGCCGCCACCAGCGCGCGGTACAGCGGCGCCGCGGCGTCCGCGGATCGATCGACGATCAGGAACGGCGGATCGTCCGGCGTGATGGCCTGCAGCAGCGCGTCGCTTCCCGGCCCGCCGAAGTCGATCACCCCCTGCACGGCGCTGGAGACGGCAGGATTGCCCTGAGCCGGATCGTCGAGCGTGCCCGCCGTCGCGCCGAGGAGCGCGGCCAGGGTGCCTCCGTCGCCGGAGCCCCAGGCCACGAAGCGGTGCTCATCGAGAGCGAAGCGCGCGGCGTTCGCGCGCAGCCAACGGGTCGCGGCTTTCACGTCCCGGATCTCCGCCGGACGGCGGATTGCGGCCACGGCGAACCCGCGCGCGGTCTCGCGCACGGCGGGGCTCGGTGCGTCGCCGTCGATCCAGAGGATGAGCGGATGCGGCGCCGGGCCGGAGATCGGAAGGTAGAGATCGAGCAGCAGCCCGTCCGCGTACTCGAGCCCTGCCTGGGTCGTAAAGTACGGGTCGTCGTTGACGATGAGGCAGCGCGCGCTGGCCCGGGCGATCGGTGCGCCGGCGGCGTTCTCCATGCGGAAGACGAACGTCTCGTCGGCCTCGGGCGTGGTATCGCCGTGGACCGGGACCGCGACCCGTTTCGACGTCTCGCCCGGCGCGAAATGCAGCATCCCCCGCACGTGCTCGAAGTCGCTGCCGCCGAGGGCCGTGCCATCGGCCGTGTGGTAAGCGACGCTGGCCGGCGTGGTCATCGGCAGGGAGAGGCGGACGGTGAACACGGCGTCGCGAACGCCGCCGTCGCCCTCGGTCACGGCGGTGTCGGCCACGCTGAAGCTGGCGTCGTCGTCCTTGATCGTCCCGACGCCGTTTCGTTTGGCCATGGCCGGCACCGGCGCCTGGACGACCAGCGTCACGGCGAATGTCTCATCTCCTTCGGAAAGGGCGTCGCCGAGGATCGGAACGCGAAACGTTTTCTGCTGCTCGCCGGGGAAGAAGGTGACGAAGAGGGAGGCGGGGAGGTAGTCGGCGCCCACCTTCGCCGTCCGGTCCACCGTCACCGCTCCCACGTTCAAGGGGACGGACAGCGGAGCGGAGAGGCAGATGGTGAACACGGCGTCGACGTCGCCTTCCACGACCGTGACGTCATCGATGGAGACGTAGGCCGGCGGCTCATCGTCATCGATCAAGAGGTCCTCCGGCTGCACGATCGTCACGTTCCCGCCCTGCGGCGTCAGGAAGAAGCCCACCGACTCGGGCGGCTCGGTGAGGCTGTCGTCGATCGTCGGCACGGTGAAGGTACGCGTCGGCTCCGCGGCGGTGAAGGTGAGCGTGCCGTCGACGGGGGTGAAGTCCACGCCCGGGGTGGCCGTCCCCCACGCCGTGGTCTGGTAGCGCAGGGTGACGGAGCCGGCCACGATCCCGGAGCAGGTGACTCTGACGACTGCCGCGGCGCCCTCCCTCACCCGCGCCGGCGCGACCCGGACGGCAACCGGCCGGCCATCGTCGTCGACGATGTTGATGGTGGCGGCTGCGAAGTCCGGCGCGATCGTGCCGCCGTCGGGACGGTCGATGTGGAAGAAGACGGGCTCGATCCTTTCCGACTGCGCGTCATTGATGATCGGGATGGCCACGTTCTTCGAAGTCTCGCCGGGAGCGAACGTCAGCACGCCGCTGGTCGCGACGTAGTCCTCGCCGTTCATGGCGAGATCCGTACAGACGACGAAGCAGAAGGGGACCTCCGTGTAGTAGCGGACAGAGGCGGCGCGCTCGACCGCGCCCGTGCGGATGACTCTGACGGTCGCCGAGCCGACGCTCTCCATCACGTTTTGCGTCGGGTCGACGATCGAAACCGTGCTGAACGGCTCGTCGTCCTCGATGATGACGGCTGCCTCGAACCCGCCCGCCTCCACCAGCGCGCCGACCGGTGACGCGATGCGCAGGCTGAACCTCTCCGGCCCCTCGGCCAGGCTGTCCTGGAGGATGGGAATGGTCACGGCGTGCGATGTCTCGCCCGGCGCGAAGACGACCGTGCCCCGGACGGCCGCGTAATCCGCTCCGGCCGTGGCCGTATCCTGGCGCGTTTCATTCGCGACCGTGACCGTGCCGGCCAGATTGCCGCTGCGGAGAATGGTCACCGTTGCGCTGCCGCCGTTCTCCCCGACCGGATAGCTCCCGGCCGCCACGCGCAGGAAGGTGGCCGGATCATCGTCGCGGATCTTCACCTCGAAAGCGAAGTTCGCCGTGGCATGCGAGAGGGCGCGCACCGAGACCCAGAACGACTCGTTGCCCTCGAAGAGGTCGTCGTCGATGATGGGGACGTCGGCGGCGGCCATCGTCGCGCCGGGCGGGAAGACGACCGTGATGCCCGCCGGCAGGCGGTAGTCGGCTCCCTGCGTGGCATTGCGCGGAAAGCCGAAGGGGTAGTCCTCCACGAGGACACGCGACTCGGCGCTCAGGTCGCCGCTGCGCTGGAGGATGAGATGCGCGCTGCCCGACTTTTCCCCGACTTCGAGCGAGGCCGCTCCGAACTGCACCGTCTGCGCGAGCGCTGCCGGCGCCACAAGGCAGAGCAGGACCCAGAGTGATGTGCGTCGCATTTCCGGTAGGTACGGCCGCGCGGACGAAGACATCTAAAGAGAAGGGGCGGTACGATGTCCGCCGCCATGCTCCTGCTTTTCCCCTTCCTCTTCACCCTTGCCGCCGATCCCGCGGCCACGACGCCATGCGCGCAGTTCGACATGCAGCTCGCGCACACCTACGGCTTCCGGCCCTCGCAGCTCGATGCCGCGGCGCAGAAGCGGAAGAGTGCGGAGCTGGATGCGGTGTGGAGCGCCGTCAACCGCAACCCGGCAGTGCTCGTCCCATGCCTCGAGGCGGCGCTGAGCCGCCCGACGGACGACGGCTTCTTCCTCATGGATGGCAGCCAACTGCTCGTCACGGTGGATTCGTCGCCAAAAGCGAAACAGCTCCTGCTTCATGCGCTGGAGCGCGTCCCGCTCGACGAGGTCGACCTCCGCTCCTGGGTGGAGAGCGCGGCGAAGCTGGGCCTGGATGGTCTCGACACCTCCACCCTGGGGCGGCGCTGGCTGGCCTATCCGAAGGCGGATTACTACCTGGCCGGCCACGGCGCGTATCACGTCGACCGCGAGAACGGCGCGATGTTCCTCTTCGGCGCGCTCGATGAGCGGTTCGCCACACCCGCGCTGATCGAGCTCGCCAGGACGGCGAGAGGGGAGCAGAAGGAGATCGCCGTCTGGCTGCTCATGAGCCAGGCGACGCCGGAAGCGTTGCAGGCCCTCGCGCAGCTCGACCTCGGCGGCCTGTCCGACAAGGCGGTGCGCAGCGTGAAAGCGCTGCTCGCCGAGCCCGCGCTCATCGAGCCGCGCAAGCCGCCGCAGACCAGCCGCGAGCAGTTCGTCTCCGCGTTCACCGCGTTGCTCAGCGGCGACCCCGCGCCGTTCGACCAGCTCGTGGCGTCGGTGCCGGATGGCGAGCGCGATCTCGTTGCCGTGGCCACGCCCGCGGATCTCGACCTCCTGCGCAAGGTGCGGCGGTACTACATCGCGCAGGGGAACCAGCACGCCATCGAATACTACAACCAGTTCTCGCTGATCCTCATGACGCTGGTGTGGAAGCCGCGTCCGCCGGCCGCGCTGCCGTTGCGGTGAGGGCGCTGCAACCGGCGCGGCTTGCGCTGCGCAACTGAGTGGGGGCGAGCCGGAGCCCGCCCCCGATTGCATCGCTACTTTGCGAACACCTCGTCCACCGGCGTGATCTTCACGTTCTCCGGCTTGATGTTCAGCTTCAGGTTCCCGATCACCTTGTCCTCGTCGACGATGTCCTGCGGCTTGGGAGCGTCGTACGCGATCGACGACGGCGCGTCGGACAGCAGCTTGTCCTTTAGGCCCTGCGCGTCCTGGGTGATGATCACCACCGAGAGGTCCTTGGCCGACAGGTACTTCTTGATGGCCCGGTTGACGTCGTCGCGGGTCAGCTTCGCGTAGCGGCCGCGCATCGTGTCGGTGTAGTCCGGCATGCCGTACCACCACGAGTCGAGCGCGTAGCCGAGGCGCTGGTCCTGCGTCGCGGTCATCAGGTAGATGTTCTTCATCAGGTAGTCGCGCGTGGACTGGAACTGCTCCTCGGTGAGGCCGTTGTCGACGAGCTTCTGCAGCTCGTAGAGGGCGATGCGCAGCGACATGTGCGCGTTCTCCGGCACCACCGGCCGGATCCAGACCTCGAAGGCCTGCGAGCGGCGGGCGATGTTCGCCGAGGGGAAGAACTGGTTGCCCGGCCGATTGAAGAACTCGATGTAGGCGTAGTCGCCGTAGTTGAGGCCGCGGATCTCGCGTAGGCGGCTGTAGAGGCGGCCCGTCGAGGCGCGGTGCTCGCCCAGCCAGGCGCGGGCGACGTTCAGCGCCGCGAAGTCCTCGTCCGAGCGGGTGATGGGCAGCGGGCGGCCGAGGGAGATGGCCGTCGCGCGGGTGTCCTTCTGCACGATCTCCACCTCCAGGCCGCTCGGCTGATGGGCGGCGATCGGGGCCAGCGACTTGCGGCCGGCGGAGACCGTCGGTCCCGGCGGCAGCGCGGCGAGGTCGGACTTCAGGCGCGCGACCAGCTCCTCCGGATAGTCGCCGGCGAGGCCGACGACCAGGTTGCCCCGCGTGTAGTTGTCGGCGATGAACTTGCGCACGTCATCGACGGTGATGGAGTTGATGCCCGCCACCGTGCCGAGGGCGGTGTGGGCGTACGGCGTGGAGGGATAGAGGTTGATGAGCAGGCGCTCCTTCCCCAGCTCCTCCTCGTTGTTGTTGCGCAGGTCCTGCTTGAGCGCGTTGAGCTGCGCGTCTTTCAACCGCTGAAAGTCCTCGTCGCGGAGGCCGGGGGAGAGGAGCGCCGGCAGCACGACGTCGACGAACTTGCGCCAGTTGTCGCGGTGGATCGAGCCGGTGATGGTGGTCTGCTCCTTGTCCACCTGCGAGTACCAGGCGCCGGCCATCGGGTAGAGGGCCTTGTTGATCTCGGAGATGGTCATCTCCTTCGAGCCGGCGTCGGTGATCATCGACGCCGCGAGCTCGGCCAGCCCTTCCTTGCCCGCCGGATCGCTTG
>DATEOX010000624.1:0-4463 GCA_035273585.1 Thermoanaerobaculia bacterium | reverse complement strand
GAATCACGGTGTGACCGTGGTTGAACAGATCGGCGAATCGGCGATCATGGGAGCGGGCGATACGTATTACCATCTGCGGCTTCTCGCGACCAATTCGCGGCTGATGGTGCCGATCCGCAACACGGACCGCGTCGGTCTGCGCCGCCTCTACCAGCAGAAGGAGATCAAAGGTCTGATCAGCCTTCTCGAAGAGCAGACGGTGAAGTCGCACACCGACTGGAAGGGCCGGTATCGCGAGAACCTGGAGAAGATGAAGACCGGCCGGCTGGAAGACGTGGCCGCCGTTCTCAAGAACCTGAACGAGGTCTCGAAGAAGAAGAGCCTCTCGTTCCGGGAGAAGAAGATGTACGACCGGGCCAAGTACCTGATCGTCTCCGAGGTCGCCATCGTCAAGGGGATCGACGAGATGGAAGCTGAGAGGCTGATCGAGAAGTCGCTCGACAAGAGCCTCGGCATTGGTCACTGACACAGACGCATCGGTTCGCTTGACGGCCGCCTTCGGGCGGCCGTTTTGTTTTGATCGGCGTATGATGCCGCCCAGCGCGAGGGGCGCATCCAGTCCGCGGAAAGGGCCCTGCCCACCCGATCGACATCCACGAAGGCGCGAACCTTCTTTCAGCCTGATACGTGCGGACTCCAGGCATGCGATGAAAGGAGATTCGTATGTTCCCCAATCCGCAGGAGGCCCTTCCTCTTCCTCCCCATCCCGACCTCGAGCACTACCGGAAGCTCGCGAAAGCACTGGTCAAGTCGTACGAGTCATCGCAGTTGCGCGACTGGGTCATGCGATGGGTTCCGCCCGATCTGACCGACGAGGTCGAGGAGTTCGCGAAACGGAAGCTCGACGAGCGTTGCGCGCTCACGACCGCGCAATTCGTGATCGCCCGATCGCACGGGTTCGAGAGCTGGCCGAAGTTCGCCAGACACATCGACGGTCTCCTCCGCGAGCGCTCATCGGTGCGCGACTTCGAAGCCGCCGCGGATGCGATCGTCGCCGGTGACGAGGCGACGCTCCGCCGCCTGCTGCGCGACGATCCGAAGCTGATCCGCATGCGCTCGACGCGCGAGCATCGGGCCACGCTCCTCCATTACGTCTCGGCCAATGGGGTGGAGGGATACCGCCAGAAGTCCCCGCCGAACGCGGCCCGCATCACGGCCATGCTCCTCGACGCGGGCGCCGAGGTCGACGCCGAGGCCGATGTGTACGGAGGCGGATGCACGGCGCTCGGCCTGGTCGCGACGAGCGTCCATCCGGAGAAAGCGGGAGTGGCGGAAGCGGTGATGCAACTGCTGCTCGACCGCGGCGCGTCGATCGACCATCCGACCATGACCGGCTCGGCGCATTCGGCGGTCGTCGGCTGCCTGGCGAATGGACGCCCGCGCGCCGCGGCGTTTCTCGCCGACCGGGGAGCGCGCCTCGATCTCGAAGGAGCGGCGGGCATCGGCCGGCTCGACGTCGCCGAACAGCTTCTGCCGGATGCGACGCGAGCGCAGGTGCAGAACGGCTTCCTGTACGCATGTGAGTACGGTCACACCGCGGTCGCCCGTTACCTGCTCGACCACGGCGCGGACCTGAGCGACCAAGGCACGACAGGACTCACAGGTCTGCATTGGGCGGTGATGGGCGGGCACCTGGAGGTCATCGACATGCTGCTCGATCGTGGCGCGCCGCTGGAGGCCGTCAACGTCTACGGCGGGACGGTCCTCGAGACGGCGGGCTGGACGCTGAGAAATGGCGATCCGGACATCGATCTCGTCGCGATCTTCGAGCGCCTCCTCGCGGCGGGGGCGAAGCTGCAGGACGGGTGGCTGGCCTGGCTGGACAGGCAGACCGCGCGGCCGCCCGAGGTGAAGGCGCGCATTGCGGAGGTGCTGCGCCGATACGGCGCGGCATCGTGAGCGTGTGGTAACTTCCATGCAGATGACCCAGCCCCGCCTCCCCGAGTGGATCCGCGAGAAGCGCCTGAACCTGCAGCAACTGCACGAGGTGAAGTCGCTGCTGCGGGAGCGGTCGCTCCATTCGGTCTGCGAGTCGCTGGCCTGCCCGAACCGCACCGAGTGCTTCGCCCGCGGCACCGCCACGTTCATGATCCTGGGCGACGTCTGCACCCGCTCCTGCGGCTTCTGCAACGTCACCACCGGGCGTCCGTACGCGCCGCCGTCGATCGATGAGCCGCGGGCGGTGGCCGATGCTGCGAGGCGGATGGGCCTGCGGCACGTGGTCGTCACCTCCGTCACCCGCGACGACCTCGAAGACGGCGGCGCGGAGCACTTTGCCGAGACCATCCGCGAGCTGCGCGAGGCGCTCCCGAACGCCGCGGTCGAAGTGCTCACGCCCGACTTTCGGGGGAACCTCGAGGCCGTAAAAACCGTCGTCGCGGCGAAGCCCGACTACTTCAACCACAACGTCGAAACGGTGCCGCGGCTGTACGACTTCGTCCGCCCCGGCTCGCGCTTCGAGCGATCCCTCGGCGTGCTCGCGCATGCGCGGCGTCTCGATCCGGCGATGGTCACAAAGTCCGGCCTGATGCTCGGTCTCGGCGAGCGGCGCCACGAGGTGCTGGACGTGATGCGCCACCTGCTCGCCAGCGGCGTCGAGATCCTCACCATCGGCCAGTACCTTCAGCCCAAGCGTGAGAAGCTGGACGTCGTGGAGTACGTGCATCCGGCCGTCTTCGAGGAGTACCGCCTGCGCGGCGAAGAGATGGGCTTCCGGGCCGTCTTCTCCGGGCCGTTCGTCCGCAGCTCGTACATGGCCGACCTGGTGGCGCATGAAGCCAAAGCCGCGGGCGATCGATCCTGAGCGGAAGGAGACCGGCGCGTACTTTGTCACGTACCTGCCGATCTTTCTCGACTACCTCGCCGTCGAGAAGGGGCTCGCGCGCAACTCCCTCGCCTCCTACCGCATCGACCTGCGCCACTTCGGGCACTGGCTTCTCGACCAGAAGATGCAGCTCGAGGAGGTGCAGCGGGTGCACATCGTCCGCTACTTCCAGGCGCTGCGCACGGCGGGGATCGCGGCCCGCTCCGTGGCCCGGGCGCTCGCGGCCATACGCGGACTGTTCCGCTTCCTCGTCGCGGAGCGCCATCTGAAGAACGACCCGACCGAGAACCTGGAGAACCCGAAGCTGTGGACGACGCTGCCGAAGTCGCTGCAGCCATCGGAGGTCGAGGCGCTCCTCCGCGCGCCCGACCGCGACACGGCCGAGGGTCTCCGCGACGGGGCGATGCTGGAGCTGCTGTACGCCACAGGGCTGCGGGTGAGCGAGCTGATCAAAGTGCGCATCGATGACCTGGTGATGGACGCCGGCTTCCTGCGCACGATGGGAAAGGGCTCGAAGGAGCGCATCGTGCCGTTCGGCGACGCCGCGCGCGACGCGATCGTCCGCTACCTGGAGCAGGGCCGCGCGCATTTTGCCAAGGCGCCCGACCCGCACCTCTTTCTCTCGCGCAGAGGGCGGCCGATGACGCGGCAGTCGTTCTGGATGAAGGTGGAGAAGTACGCGCGGCTGGCGGGCGTCAAATCACACATCTCGCCCCACGTGCTGCGGCATTCGTTCGCCACGCACCTGCTGGAGAACGGTGCGGACCTCAGATCCGTCCAAATGATGCTTGGCCACTCGGACATCTCCACCACGCAGATCTACACGCACGTGTCGCGGGCGCGGCTGCAGAAGATCTACGAGCAGTACCATCCGAGGGCATGAGGCGAGCGGGCGTCCCGCCCGCAAGCCGCAGCTCGTCCCGAGCCGCGGGGAACGTTCCGCCGGGCGAGACGCCCGACGGCTGGCGGGCGGGACGCCCGCGCGCCATGGGCATAAGCTCGGTCCATCGATAGTTATCCCGTGTCCGCAATGAAACGTATCGCTCTGCTCGTCATCATCAGCCTCGCCGCGGCCACGCAGGCGAGCGCGAGCATTGCTGTGTTCACCGACGGCCGGGCCATGAAGATCGCCAACTTCAACATGGTCGACGAGGCGACGATGCGGCTGACGCTCAAGGGCGGTGGCTCCTTCACCGTGCCCCTCGACCGCGTCGACCGCATCGTCGACGACGAGGTGGTCGAGGCCGCCGTGGTGGCCGAGGTGAAGAAGATCGTCGAAGAGCAGGGCGGCGTCTTCCCGAGCCGGTCATGGCGGTACAGCGAGGAGAGCGGCCCGCTGTTCAAGTCGCGCTTCGATCAGATCATCAAGGACGCGGCGAAGAAGTTCGACGTCGATGCGGCGCTCGTCTCGGCCGTGATCAAAGCCGAGTCGGACTTCAACCCGCGCGAGGTCTCGAACAAAGGGGCGCGGGGGCTGATGCAGCTCATGCCCGCTACTGCGGAGCGCTTCGGCGTCACCGACTCGTTCGACCCGGTGGCGAACATCTACGCCGGCACGAAGTACCTCCGCTGGCTCCTCGAAACCTTCCACGGCAACGCCGACCACGCCGTCGCCGCGTACAACGCCGGCGAGGGGAAC
>DATEOX010000623.1:0-8745 GCA_035273585.1 Thermoanaerobaculia bacterium | reverse complement strand
TCGCGGTCAACGGCGCGTACCGGTCGCCCTCCCACAAGCTGGCCATCGGGGCCACGCCGCACATGTGGGGGACGGCCGCCGACGTCTACCGCATCGGCTCGACCATTCTCCGGACCAAGGAGACAATCGAGAAGTACAACGACATCGCCGAGGACGTCAGCGACGACCTGCAAGTGTTGCCGTATGGGCATGCAAGCGGGCTCAACGCCGATGACCACGTCCATCTCGATCTGGGATTCATCATTCTCGTCCCGCGGGAGATCAGCGAGGACCGGATGGAGCAGCCGCAGGAGGCTCGCCCGCGGTTCGCCTTCGAGGAGCGGAGAAAGAAGGACCGGAGGGCGCCGGCCGAGACAACGGATTAGAGAAGCGATGCGGGCGTCGAGGTTGGCCGAGGCTTGGCCAACCAACGCCGCCGGCCGTGCCGGCCGGCCTGCCGTTTGCACAGCCCACCTCGTCAGTAGCCCTCCGCCCGGATTCATATTCATGCCGTCACCTGATTGGAAAACCGATCTCGACAGTGAGCTCCTTCGGGGCCGCCGTACGTGGCTGGACATGCCTGTCATCGGCATGGAGTCGGAGTTCAACGTCTGGCTGGACGAGGTCGAGATCAACCCCGAGCCGTACTGGAAACACCCGAGCGCGTTCATCGACCGGCCCCTGCTGGCGCGCGAGAAGAGCTCGCTGCAGTTGCCGACGGGCGGCGCGGTCTACTTCGACCGCGGCGTGATCGAGGTGGTGACGCCGGTCATCGAGCTGGCCGAGCACAGCACGGCCCGGATGGTGCGCAACCTCTGGGAACAGATCGGATTCATCCGCGAGCAGCTCACGCGCTGGGGGAAGGAAAACGGCCATACCGTCCGGCTGAAGGCCTACAGCAGCCACTACAATGTCAGCTACGAGATCCCGAAGTCGAAGCAGAACCGGAACCGCAACATCAAGAAGCTGGCCCTCCTGCTGGCCTACATCCTCCCGGTACCGGCGATGCTCGTGGCGGCGAACCGGCGCTCGACCGGCGTCGGCGTCCGGCCGCGCGGCAACCGCATCGAGATCACGGCCGACTTCACTCCGGATCCGGGCCTGATGGTGGCCACCGCGACGCTCATCGTGGGCATCGTCCGGGAGGTGATGTCCTGGCCGTCGTACGACCTCTCGCTGCTCGAGAAGCTGCCCATCCCGGTCATCGCCGGCGTGGTGCCGGGCAAGCACACCACGCGCAAAGGCTGGTTGACCAAGGACTTCCACTATCCCGGGCAGAGCCCGTACACGTGCGACGTCGACGCGCCGCTCTGGACGACGCAGTTTGGCGACAAGAGGTCGCTGCGCGACATCGCCCGCGAGTCGGCCTGGTTCTTCCGCAAGTCGATCCGCCGGTACTCCGACCCGTTCAGCTTCCGGCTCCTCTTCGCCGTGCTCGAGGGACGAGCGCCGTCCATGCTGGAGCTCGTCGACCGGCCAACGGCCTACGAAGATGTCGGCAACCTGGCCAAGTGGGGGATGGTCATCCACGAGTTGAAGAACTACGAGGCGGAGATGGGGCTGCTGAAACCGCGACACGAGTCGTGGTCCGGCAAGTCGATCGACGAGCACGTGGTCGAGCGCGTCGGGGCGCGGACGCAGCACGCGACGGAGATGCAGAGCGTGAACGCCGTCGAGCAACCGCCGGTCACGATCAAGGGCGGCAAGGCAATCTCCCTGCTCGACGAGCCGCAGGCGCGGCCGATCAGCGCGACGCCGCGCCGGAAGGCGGCGTTGTCACGGCGCAGGTCGGACACGCCGGGCAAGCTCGTCCCGCCGCGCACGGCCTCGCCTTATCTCGACCGACGCGGCACGGCGCTCCTGCCGTCCAAGCCGGCCCGTGACCGGCGCAAGGCGAATGACCGCCGGCGCAAGACCAAGCACACCCCGTTCCCCGACCGCCGCCTGACCCGCTCCGCCTACGAGCAGGTCTTCCTCAAGCTCGTCTCCGGCAGCCGCCTCAAAGTCGGCGACGATCTGTACCGGCCGGTGGGGATGAAGGGGTGGTACCACGCGATCTTCCGGCGGGAGTCCGATGGCACCGAGCGGCTGCTCTCGATCGATCAGCTCCTGAAGAAGATGGGCGACTGGGTCTAGCGCTCGCTCTCGTTCGCCGACCGCCGTTCCCAATCCTCCCGAAACGCCTTCCCCGGCGAGCGGTCGCGCAGGCGTGGGCGCTCCAGGATCGACGCCAGCAGGTCAGCCACGCCCCAACTGAGGAAGGTCGTGGCGGCGACGGTGAGGAACTGGGCGGGCGTGTCGAGGCCGAGGAGAAAGAAGATGACCAGCGGCACGGCCACACCCATCACCACGAAACCAACCAGGAGCCGCAGACCCGACATGCGGCGCCATTGAATCACAGCTACTGCATGCTCGCCTGCGCGACCTGCGTGACATCGGCGGCGTGATTGTCCAGCCGGTCGCCGAGGTCGCGCTGGAAGCTGCGCACCCGCGAGATGTAGTTGCGCGTCTCCTTGAAGGGCGGCACGCCGCCGAAGCGACGGACGTTCCCCTCGCCCGCGTTGTACGCGGCGATCGCCTTCTGCGTGTCGCCGTCGAAGCGGTCGCTCAGGTAGCGCAGGTACTTCGCTCCCGCGGCCACGTTCTGCGCGGGGTTCATCAGGTCGCGCGCCCCCATCCACCGCCCCGTCTTCGGCACGAGCTGCATGAGGCCCTGCGCTCCAGCGCCGGAGCGCGCCGTCGGCTTGAACTTCGACTCCGTGTGCACGACCGCCGCGACCAGCTCCGGCGGCAGGTTGTTCTTCACCGCCTCCTGATAAATGATCCCGCCGAACGGCACCTGGGTCTTGAAGAAGTGCTCCTTGACGGAGTCCGTCACGGCGCCGAGCTTCTTCGGCGCATCGGTCATCGCCGTCATGGGCGCCTTCGCCACGTCCGTCACGCCCTGCGCTGCCTGCTGCACGCCCGAGGTCACGGCGGCCACGCCGCCCGCCACCTGCTGGGCGATGTTCTGCGCCGCCTTCAGGTCGGGCGCGATCTCGTCGCTGATTGCTGCATTCGACATCGGCTGCTCGGCGGCGGTCGCCTCCGGCTGATCGCTGCCGCCCTTGTGGTTCTGGAGCATCTTCAGCGGCGTGCCGATCCCGCCGAGGGCGAGCGAGGCGCCGAGGGCCCACGTGGCGTACTTCTTTCGCAGCCCGCCGGGGCGCTTCGGCTTGACCCGCTGCACCTCTTCGCGCAGCGAGGAACGGTCATAGCCGTCGAGGAATCGCTGCTGGAACGGGCGGGTCGTCTTGATCTCGGCCATCGTCTTCCTCCTCCATCGGTCGTACCTACTTATTTGCAAAGGAGAAGCCACGATCAAGCGGTTTTTTATCAACAACTTACAGCCAGATTTTGACCTCTTTTGCGGACGCATTTGGCCCGCCTGTTGAAATGCACATAGAATGCGCGGCCATGCGACGACGAGGCCTCTGGATCGTGCTCGCGGGAGCATTGCTGATCGCGCCGCTCGGGCGCGCACAGCAGCTCTGTGAGATTCCGGGCGAGGAGCTCCCGCCTGCGGTCGAGCTCGCCTGCCCGAACATCGACCCGGTCATGATTCCTATCCCGCCGCCGCCAGTGCCGAGCCCGTTCGAGCTGAGGCTGGCCCGATACAAAGAGATCGCGGCGAAGCACAAGGTCTGCGGCTTGGCCAGTTACTACTCGCGCTCGCTGGAAGGGACGCTCACCGCGAATGGCGAGCGCTACCATGGCAAGCGCTTCACGGCCGCCCATCTCACCCTCCCCCTCGGCTGCTGGATCGAGGTCACGGCGCGCGCCACCGGCAAGACCATCCGCTGCCGCGTCAACGACCGCGGGCCATACGTGCGCAAGTTCGTGCTCGACCTCTCCGTCTCCGCCGCCCGCGCCCTCGGCGTCGACGTCACCGAAGACCGGCACGTCGACTTCCGGATCATCGCCCTGAAGGGGGAGGAGCCGCTGCCGGAGGAAGTGACCGCGCCGGTGGAGCTGGCCGCGGCAAACCGCTGAACCGCGTTACTGCGGCAGCGTGATGGTGAACGTGCTTCCCTCGCCGAGGCTCGAGTCGACGGAGAGCTCGCCGCCGTGGCTCTCCACGATCTTGCGGGTCATGAACAGGCCGTAGCCCGGGCCGCCGCCGCGCGCCTTGTCCAGCTTGCTCACGCCGCCGAGATCGAAGACCTGATTGGCGTAGCGCGGATCGATGCCGATGCCGTTGTCGCGCACGGAGATGCGATAGCGGCCGCCGTCCGTGGCCGCGTCGATGGCGATCCGCCGCTCGCCCTTCGGCCGGTCGGTGAAGAACAGCGCGTTGGAGAGGATCGCGCCGAGCGCCTCGCGCATCTTCTCCGGATCGACGTTGATCACCGGCAGGTCGGGCGACACGTCGACCGTGACGCCGCCCTCCTCGATGGCGAAGTTATGCTTGAGGATGACCTCCTCGACGATCTCCCGCAGCGGCGTCGGCTTGCGCATCACCGGGCGGGCCAGGAGCTTGACCATGTGCGACATGTCATCCAGCACACGCTTCATCTGCTGCGCGCTGGAGCGGATGCGGCGCAGGAAGTCCTCCCCTTCCTCATCCAGCTTGTCGGCGTAGTCGCTGATCAGGAGGTCGCTGAAGCCATCGACGGCGAAGATGGGGGACTTCAGATCGTGCGACAGCACGCTGAAGAAGCGGACCATCTCGTCCATCGTGACCGTCCTGTCCGCGGACGGGGTCTCCTGTAAGGTTTCGATGTCCTCGTGCCTCCGGGCGAGGCGCAAGGCTGCAACTCGCGAGCCACGGGTTCAGGCTTTCCGGAATGCAGCGATGTTCCCGTTGCCGACGATCTCCGTGGAGCCGTCGGCGCGGATGGCCAGCGCTGTGCCGGCCGGGATGCCGAGGCCGAGGCGCGTGTCCGGGATGGACATCAGACGCCGGAGCGTGACGTCGTTCTGCGGATCGAAGCCGGCGTCGACGACGGTCTGCGCGAGCCAGCCGAAGGCGGGGAGGGAGGCGGACTGGCCGCGCATGTCGCGGGCGTGGGTGCCGAAGGAGGATGCCGCGGCGCCGATGGCGGCGATGACCGCGCCGTTGGCCGCCGCGTCGCGCAGCGCGATCTCCGCGGCCGACTCGCGCAGGGTGGCCAGGAGGTTGTTCGTCACGCCGCCGCCGAGGTAAACCATGCCGGCGGCGAGAATGGTGTTGAGGTTCTTCTGCCGGCGGCTGTCGCGCCCGCGGTAGATCGGGACGTTGATGACCTCCACGCTCGGGTCGAGCTCCTGGAGGTACTTGCCGAAATGCACCGCGTATTCGGCGGAGCCGGAGGCGGTGGGAAGGAAGGCGATGGTGCGCCGGTCGGCGGGCATCTTCGAGAGGAGGTAGTGATCGATCTCCCGCGTCTCGCCGAAGGAGAACTCGCCGCCGCCGATGAGCACCAGCTCTTGCGCCGGCACCGCGAGCTCGACGCGCAGCGCGGTCATCGCGTCACCATCACGGGCTGCATCCAGGCCGCCTTTCCGTTCGAGTCGAGCACCTTCGCCCGCACGTAGCCTTCGTCTCCGCGGATGCGGTACGTGGCCGACATACCCACGGTCTCCTGCAGCACGCTGCCCCGGGAGAGGAACTGCACGCGGTAGCGCGTCTGGTACGCGGCACGGATGGTGACGGTGATCGCTTCTCTGCTCACGTCATATGCATCGAGGGCCGGTCCGGTCGACGCGTAAAAGTCGCCGCGCTCCAGCGCCGTGAGGATGTCGGCGGCTGCGAGCTTGTCCGCCCGCACCACCACCCACCCTTGGCCCGGCCGCGCGGGAAGCTCGCCTTTCGGCGGCTCGAGGCCGTAGTGATGCGCGTCGTCGACGGCCACGGCGAAGACGCGCTTGCCCGCCATCAGCAGCGCGTCCCACATGCTCTCCACCGACGGCGGGCCGTCCATGTTCACGAGCGGGTGGCCGCTGGCGATCTCCAGTAGCGCGACGCCGCGCAACTGCCGCAGCTCGTCCGCGCCAAAAGACCAGCCAAAGTTCGGATGATTGATGACGGGGATGCCGCCGGCCGCACGCACGGCATCGATGTCGTGCTGCAGGACCTCGACCGGCGTGGCGCCGCCTTGCGGCTTGACGACCTTCGTCACGCCGAGAGCGCAGATGTGCAGCGGCTTCCTGGGGAGCTTGTCCGTGACCTCTTCGCCCGGGATGAGCAGCAGGCCGCCGCCATCAAGCCGCGTCACCTGATCGTGGTCCGTCAGCACCAAAAAGTCATAGCCGTGATCGCGGTACCAGCGCACCACCGTCTCCGGCGATGCGTCGCCGTCGCTGCGGAGCGTGTGCGTATGGGTGTTGCCTTTGAGCCAGCGCGCCTCCACACTGGCGGCGGTCATCCACAACAACACGGCGGCGGCAAGTGCCGTTCGCGACATCCGGGTCATCCTACTTCACACGGAGGAGACACCATGATTCGTTCGTTCCGCCTCGCCATCGTCCTCGTCTTCATTGCGCTGCCGCTCGCCGCGCAGACGCCGCCGCCCGACGACCCCGCCCAGCTCTGGAAGTGGCTGAAGGACGGCAATGCCACGTTCATGGCCGGCAGCATCCGGTACGTGGGACTCGACAAACTGCGCAACGACACCGACAAGCCGAAGGGGCAGAACCCGCCGGTGGCCATCCTCTCCTGCGCCGACAGCCGCGTGCCGCCGGAGCTGGTGTTCTACAAGACGCTGAACCAGGTGTTCGTGGTCCGCGTGGCGGGGAACGTCGCCGGGCAGTTCGATCTGGCCAGCCTCGAGTACTCCGTCGCGCAGGGGTGGACGAAGCTCATCGTGGTGATGGGCCACTCGCGCTGCGGTGCGGTGGAGGCCGCGCTCGACCCGAACGATCCGGGGACGCCGAGCCTGGTCGCGCTGGTGCAGCGCATCCGCGAGTCGTTCGGCGCCGACTGGGCCGCCCCTCCGTCGCTGGAGGACGCCACCAAGCGCAACGCGCGCGCCTCGGCCTCGTGGCTGCCGGCCCACAGCGCGGTCATCCGCGACGCGGTACGAAACGGGAAGGTGAGGATCGTCGCCGCCTACTACAACCTCGGCAGCGGCCTGGTGGAAGAAGTGCCTTAGCGGCAACGAGGCCGGTCATCCTGAAGGAGCGAAGGATCTCCCGGCAAGCACGAGGAGATCCTTCGGCGTCTTCGCGCCTCAGGATGACACTGACCGCCAGACCTCTTCCAACTTCTCCCCCATCGCGCTCGGCGCCTTGACGACGTTGATGCCCGCCGCCTCGAGGGCGGTCATCTTCTCCTCCGCCGTCCCCTTGCCGCCGCTGATGATCGCGCCGGCGTGGCCCATGCGCCGTCCCGGAGGCGCCGTCTGTCCGGCGATGAAGGCCACGACCGGCTTCGTCACGTGCTTCTCCACGTACGCCGCCGCATCCTCCTCCGCCGTCCCGCCGATCTCGCCGATCATGATGATCGCCTCCGTCGCGGGATCGGCCTCGAACGCCGCGAGGCAGTCGACGAAGTTCGTTCCCGGGAGCGGATCGCCGCCGATGCCGACCGCGGTCGACTGCCCGATGCCGCGCCGCGTGAGCTGGCCCACGGCCTCGTAGGTCAGCGTCCCGGAGCGCGAGACGATGCCGATCGGGCCGGGCATGTGGATGTGCCCGGGCATGATGCCGATCTTCGCCTGCCCCGGCGTGATGAGACCCGGGCAGTTCGGACCGATGAGCCGCGACGGCGCCTGGCCGCTCGCCACCCGCCGCGCATTCGACTTCTTCAGAAAGTCATGCGCCTTGATCATGTCGTTCACCGGGATCCCCTCGGTGATGCAGACGATCAGCTCCAGGCCGGCATCGGCCGCCTCCATGATCGCGTCCCCGGCGAACGGCGGCGGGACGAAGATCAGCGAGCAGTTCGCCCCTTCCTTCTCCCGCGCCTGCTTCACCGTGTCGAAGACGGCGAACCCTTCGTGCGTCGTGCCGCCCTTGCCGGGCGTGACGCCGCCCACGACCTGCGTGCCGTAGTCGCGGCACTGGATCGCGTGGAACGTCCCTTCGCGGCCGGTGATGCCCTGAACGATGACCCGCGTGCTGCTGTCTGCCCAGATCGCCATTACGCCTGTCCCTTTGCCGCGGCCACGACCTTCTGCGCCGCGTCCCACATCCCGTCGGCGGTGATGAGCGGGAGTCCCGACTTGGCCAGGATCTCCTTCCCGAGCTCGACGTTCGTCCCTTCCAGCCGCACCACCACCGGCACCGGCAGCCCGACCTCGCGCGAGGCGCTGACCACGCCTTCCGCGATGCGGTCGCCGCGCATGATGCCGCCGAAGATGTTGATCAGGATCGCCTTCACGTTCTTGTCGGAGAGGATGATGCGGAAGGCGTTCTTGACCTGCTCCGCGCTCGCGCCGCCGCCGACGTCGAGGAAGTTGGCCGGCTGGCCGCCCGCCAGCTTGATGATGTCCATGGTGCCCATGGCCAGGCCCGCGCCGTTGACCATGCAGCCGACGTTGCCGTCCAGCTTGATGTAGTTCAGGCCGAACTTCGAGGCCTCGACCTCCAGCGGGTCTTCCTCGTGGAGGTCGCGCATCTCGACGAACTCCTTGTGCCGGAAGAGCGCGTTGTCGTCGAAGTTCAGCTTGCAGTCGAGGGCGAGGACGTTGCCTTCCTTCGTGACGAGGAGCGGGTTGATCTCGAGCAGGGAGGCGTCGGTCTCGATGTAGGCGCGCATCAGCTTCTGCACGAAGTCGACGCCGCGCTTATAGGACTCGCCCCTCA
>DATEOX010000622.1:0-2397 GCA_035273585.1 Thermoanaerobaculia bacterium | reverse complement strand
CCGGACGAGCGCGGGGCCGCGCTCGCGCGCGCCGGCGATTGCCGCGCTCGGCGCAGGGGTGCTGCTGGGGGGTGACTGCAACGGGAGTCCTCCGGTGTTGGGGTGGGCGCATCGTATGCGCGCGCCGTGGCGCCCCAAGGGGTGGATCCCGCAAGGTCAGGGTGCAGGAACCCGCAACTCGGCGGTGATCTCGGAGCCCTGCACGCCCGGGGAGGACGTCCCCGGGCGGTGGGCGAAGAGGAAACCCGCCGCCACCCCCTCCCGCGAGGCGGCGGCGGGCCCGGGTCGGGAGCGGACCTACCCGGTGAAGAGGTCGACGACCGTCTTGAGCGTGTTGACCAGGCCGTACGCCAGCGCGCACGCCACCACGATCCACAGGAAGATCGCGGTGATCGCGGCGCCCTTCGCGCTCGCGGCGCCGTCGCGGTCGTGCATCGTCATGTCGCTCATGACTGGCTCCCCGTCGTCGTCGTGGTGGGCGTGCGCGAGGCCGTCGCGGGCTCGCCGTCGCGGACGAAGCGCTCGTCGCGCGGGGTCTCGCGGACGGGCTCGTGGAAGCGCTCGTGCACCGGCCGGACCATGAGGTTGGCGATGAAGCCGACCACGAGGATGCCGACCATGATGAGCAGCGACAGCGTGTAGAGGTCCGATCCGGACTTCCCGTTGCTCTCCTGCAGGTCGGCGAGACCGTTGACGATGAGCGGCCCGGCGATGCCGGCGGCCGACCAAGCCGTGAGCAGGCGACCGTGGATCGCGCCCACCTCGATGGTCCCGAACATGTCCTTGAGGTACGCCGGCACGGTCGCGAACCCGCCGCCGTAGAAGCTCAGGATGATCCCGGTGACGATGACGAACAGCGCCACGGACGCCGTCCCGGCCGTCGCGAGGATGAAGTACAGGAGCGCCCCGATGCCGAGGTAGCCCATGTACGTGGGCTTGCGGCCGATGAGGTCCGATGTCGTCGACCATCCGAAGCGCCCGCTCATGTTGCACAGGGACAGCAGGCCGACGTAGCCGGCCGCGGCCGCGGCGGTGACGCTCGGGAAGAAGTCCTGGATCATCGGCGCGGCCTGCTCGAGGATGCCGATGCCCGCCGTGACGTTGCAGAACAGGACGGTCCACAGCAGCCAGAACTGCGGCGTCTTGATCGCGTTCGTCGCGGTGACGTTGCCGGCCGTGATCATCGAGCGCGCGCTGCGCTCCGGCGGCGTCCAGCCCTCGGGCCGCCAGCCCTCGGCCGGAATCCGGACCGTGAACGCGCCCAGCATCATCGCGACGAAGTAGACGACGCCGAGCACGATGAACGAGCCGACGATCGCGTCCTGCGGCTGGTCGGCGAACGTGGTCAGCAGCTTGTTCTCGAGCGGCGAGGCGATGAGCGCGCCGCCGCCGAAGCCCATGATCGCGAGGCCGGTGGCCATGCCCGGGCGGTCCGGGAACCACTTGATCAGCGTCGAGACCGGCGAGATGTAGCCGATGCCGAGGCCGATGCCGCCGATGAAGCCGATGCCGAGGTAGACGAGCCACAACTGCGTCGTCGCGACGCCGAGGGCGCCGATCAGGAAGCCGCTCCCCCAGCACGTGGCGGCGAGCGCCATCGCCTTGCGCGGCCCGGCGCGCTCGACCCATCGCCCGCCGAACGCGGCGGAGAGGCCCAGCATTCCGATGGCGATGCTGAAGATGATCCCGATCGGCGTCAACTTCGTGTCGAAGTGATCCTTCAGCGGGGTCTTGAAGACGCTGAAGGCGTAGATCTCCCCGATGCAGAGATGAACCGCCAGTGCCGCCGGCGGGATGAGCCAGCGGTTGTATCCGCGTGGAGCAACAGTGCGCTCGCGGTCGAACAGCGACATTCGACGGACCCCTTCCTCCCGTGGACCGGTGCGATGGAGCGGTACCCGCAGTCGTTTGCAGCGACGCGACTTCTGGCGTGCTGCCACTCGTCACATGTGGACGACGAGCGGCGCGTGCGAGGGGTCGCTTCCCCGCGCCGGGCTTCGGACTACGATTCGCGGTGATGCGCCGCGTCCTCCCGCTCCTCTCGCTCGCGCTGATCGCGCTCCTCGTGCTCGCGCCCGCCGCCCTCGCCCACGACGGCGGCGAGGGCACCTACGGCGAGACGAACGACAAGGTGGTCACGAACGCGGGCTTCATCCTCATCGCCTTCTTCCCGCTGTTCGTGCTCGTGATGTCGCTGGGGCAGATGGCGCTCGACCGCCGCAAGGACCGCCGCAAGGCCGCGCAGAAGGCGCTCGCGCGCGAGGATCGCGTGCGCGGCGGCTGGTAGCCCCGCGGCGCCGTGCCGGAACCGGTCCGCTATGAGCGCACCGGCGCCGCCGCCGTCCTCACCATCGACCGCCCGGAGCGGCGCAACGCGATCGACGGCCCGACCGCCGA
>DATEOX010000621.1:0-3645 GCA_035273585.1 Thermoanaerobaculia bacterium | reverse complement strand
CCGTGCCGGTGTGGGTGACGATCGTCAGCCTCTGGTCGTCGCTGGAGGGCTCCATCCTCTTCTGGGGCTGCATCCTCGCCCTCTACATCGCCGGCGCGGTGCGCCTGACCAAGAGCGAGCACGCCGACTTCATGGGCGACTCGATCGGCGTCTGGCTCTCCTGCGCGGTCTTCTTCAGCTACCTCATCGCCGCGCCGGCCAACCCGTTCTCGCTGATGGCCAACCCGCCGCTCGACGGCCCCGGCCCGAACCCGCTCCTGCAGAACCACCTGCTGATGATCATCCACCCGCCGTTCCTCTACCTCGGATACGTGGGAATGACCATCCCGTTCGGCTTTGCCTCCGCGGCGCTGCTGCGCGGCCGCCTCGGCGCCGCGTTCCTGCGGCCCATCCGCGCGTCGCTGCTCCTGCCGTGGTGCTTCCTGACCATCGCCATCATGCTCGGCGGCTGGTGGGCCTACGAGGTCCTCGGCTGGGGCGGCTACTGGGCCTGGGACCCGGTGGAGAACGCGTCGCTCCTGCCGTGGCTGACCGCCACCGCCGCGCTGCACTCGGCCATCGTCATGGAGCGCCGCGGCGTGCTCAAGGGCTGGACCGTGACGCTCGTCCAGGCCTCGTTCCTCCTGACCATCCTCGGCACCTTCATGACGCGCTCCGGCGTCTTCAACTCCGTCCATTCGTTCACCCAGAGCGCGATCGGCCCGACCATCCTCGTCTTCCTCGCCGCGGCGCTGCTCTTCTCGATCGTGCTCCTCTCGCTGCGCATCGACTCGCTCGAAAGCGAAGGGCGCATCGACGGCGCGGTGAGCCGGGAGGGGATGTTTCTCGTCAACAACCTGCTGTTCGTGCTTCTGACCTTCACCATCCTGATCGGCACCGTCTTTCCGCTGATCGTGGAGGCGTTCAAAGGGAAGCAGATGAGCGTCGGGCGGCCGTATTTCGACGCGATGGTCGTCCCGATCGGCACCGTGCTGCTCTTCCTCCTCGGCGTCGGCCCCGCGCTGCCGTGGGGCCGCGCGCGGAAGGGACAGGCGATGCGCGCGTTGCTGCCGCCCGTCACGGCCGGCCTGCTCGTCACCGGCGCCGGCCTGGTCCTCGGCGCGACGAACTTCTGGACGCTGCTCACGCTCGCCTTCGGCGGCTACGCCGCGCACGTCACGATGGCCGAGATGTGGTCGCCGGTCGCCGCGCGGATGAAGCGCGGCGAGTCGGTCGGCACCGCCGTCGTGCAGGCGCAGGTGCGCCGCGGGCGCCGCCGCTTCGGCTCGTACGTCGTCCACACCGGCGCGGTCATCACCATCGTGGCCATCGCCGTCAGCAGCACCATGCGCACGACGCGCGAGGTGCAGCTCGAGAAGGGGAAGAGCGCGGCGGTGGGCAAGTACACCGTGACCTTCCTCGGCGCGGAGGAGCGGCAGGAGCCGCATCGCGCGTCGACGATCGCCCGGTTCGCCATCGCCAAAGGCGGCAAGACGTTCGCCACCCTCGCCCCGCGGATGAACCACTACCAGACCATGCGCGAGCCGGTCGGCTCGCCCGACGTGCATTCCACGCTGGCCGGCGACTTTTACATCTCGCTGATGAACGTCGACGTCGGCGCGCAGCGCGCCGGCATCTCCGTCTACCAGACGCCGATGATCGCCTGGATCTGGATCGCCGTGATCCTGATGGGCGTCGGTGGCCTGATCGCGCTCATCCCGCCGCGCACGCCGCGTGTCATCCTGAGCGAAGCGAAGGATCCCCTCGTCAGCGATGGGACCGTCCCTGCCCAATGAACAAGACCGTCCTCGCCGTCGGCATCGCCATCACCGCCGCCCTCGTGGCGGTCTTCTTCCTGGCCATGGGGAAGGACCCGCAGCACATCGAGTCGCCTCTCATCGGACGCGCCGCGCCGGCGTTCACCCTGCGCGCCGTTGGCACCGGCCAGCCGGTCAGCCTCGAACAGTTGAAGGGCAAGCCGGTCGTGCTCAACTTCTGGGCGACGTGGTGCGTGCCGTGTTACCAGGAGCACCCGGTGCTCGTGCAGAACGCCCAGCTCCTCGGCGACCGCGTGCAGTTCGTCGGCGTCGTCTTCAACGACACCGAGGACAAGATCCAGCAGTTCCTCCGCGAGCGCGGCGAGGCCTACCCGACGGTCATCGACGACGCCGGCAAGACCGCCATCGCGTACGGCGTGGGCGGCGTCCCCGAGACCTACTTTTTAGATGCCACGGGGAAAATCGTGGCCAAGTACGAGGGGCCGATGAGCGGCGACGTGCTGCAGTCGTACGTGGCCAAGGCGATGCGATGATCGCGTTCTTCCTCATCGCTCTGCTGCAGCTCAAAGTGCCGGACGCGCAGCAGCTCGTCGGCGCGCCGACGGCCACGCCGCTCGCGGGCGCGGAGCTCGACCGGCGCACGGTGGAGATCGCGCAGCTCCTCCGCTGCCCGGTCTGCCAGGGGCTGTCGGTCGCTGACTCGCCGTCCATCATGGCCCTCAACATGAAGGAGCAGGTGCGCGAGCTCCTCGCCCGCGGCTACTCGCAGGAGCAGATCCTCAAATACTTCGAGCAGTCGTACGGCCAGTTCGTCCTCCTCAAGCCGAAGTTCCAGGGCGTGAACACCCTCGTCTGGCTGCTTCCGCTCGGCGCGCTGCTCATCGGCCTGGCCATCGTGCTGGTGAAGATGAACAGGCTCGAGGCCGCCGCCCCCGCCGCCCCCCCGGCCGATGACGCGTACGTCGCGCGGGTGCGGGAGCTGGTCGAGAAATGACGACGGACCTGATCAGCGCCCTCGGCATGTTCGCCGCCGGCCTCGTCCTGGGCGGCCTGTTTCTGTACTCGTTCGGCCGCCGCAAGCTCGTGGCCGAGGCCGCGGACATCGAGCGCCGCGACCTGGAGGCGAAGCGGGATGCGCTGCTGCGGCAGCTCCGCGAGCTCGACTCCTCCAACGCGGTGGAACAGGCGCGCTTGGAACAGGAGGCGGCCGCGGTGTTGCGCAGCCTGGAACATGCTGCTGCACCGGCGCCGAAGAAACGCGCGGAAGCTCGCCCCGCATCGCCTGCTCCTCCCAATGCCGCGATGCGCGGCTTCCTCTGTGGCGCCGGCTCGGTCGCCGCGGTCGCGCTCCTCGTCTGGCTGGTCACGAGCCAGCTCAAGCAGCGCGATACGAACGAGCCGATGACCGGCAATGCACCAACACCAGCAACCAGCAACCAGCAACCAGCAACTGATCAGGCGCTGCAGCAGCTCGAGGCCGCAGTTCAGCAGCGCCCGAACGACATGGACTTAAGAGTCGAATTGGCCAAGGCCTACCTCGATCGCGA
The DNA here is from genome assembly GCA_035273585.1 of Thermoanaerobaculia bacterium. GTDB lineage: Bacteria > Acidobacteriota > Thermoanaerobaculia > Gp7-AA8 > Gp7-AA8 > JAFAVZ01. The sequence continues at coordinate 341 of DATEOX010000621.1, read as the reverse complement.
GAACCTGATGGCCGTCTTCGAGCAGACGAAGATCGTGCTCGACAAGTCGCCGGACAACGCCAAGGCGCTCACCTATCAGGCGCTGGTCCGCATGGCCATGGGCCAGGTCGATGAGGCGACGCTGATGCTGCAGAAGGCCACAAAGTCCGACCCGACGCTGCTCGACAGTTGGGTCGGCCTGGCCTGGATCCAGATGCGCGCCGGCAAGACGCGGGAAGCCGAGGCCTCGATCCACGAGGCGGCGAAGCGTCATCCGGAGGAGGCGGCGCGCCTCGAGACCGTGCTCCAGGAGATGAAGTCGCGCGCCGCCGGTGAAGCGCCCGCCGCCGCGGCGGCACCTG
>DATEOX010000620.1:0-8590 GCA_035273585.1 Thermoanaerobaculia bacterium | reverse complement strand
TGGCCGCTGGTGGAGAAGGCCGAGCGCGAGATTCACGGCCTCGGGCTGAAGCTCAAGTGGCTGCACGAGATGGGCGAGCCGCTGCTGTACGCGCGGATCGATGACGCGATCCGCCTCTTCCCCGAGGCCAGCCTGTCGACGAACGGGCTCGTGCTGACGCCGGAGATCGGTGCGAAGCTGCTCGCGACGCCGCTCAAGCGCATCCGCATCTGCGTCGACTCCATCGATCCGAAGGTCTATCCGCAGCTCCGCACCGGCGGCGACTTTGATCGGCTGGTGGATCTGACGCAGAAGTTCCTCAGGCAGGCCAAAGGCGCGCCGCTGCGCATCGAGATCCAGAAGATGCGCTCCCGCCTCACGCTCGACGAGACGGTGGATGACTTCCGCTCGCTCTTCGACCTGAAGCAGTACCGCAATGCGCGAGTCATCGAGAAAACGTGCGAGGCACTCGACGTAAATGAGGAGACCGACCTGCACGGCAAGTTCTACGGCTGTGTGCAGGGGGCGTTCTTCACCTGGGTGGTGGTCTTCGCCGACGGCCGCGTCACGCACTGCTGCTACGACGCGCATGGCGACCAGGTGATGGGCGACCTCAAGACGCAGTCGCTGCGAGAGATCATCGAGGGCGACCGGCTGGCGCAGATGCAGGCGGCGTTCGAGCGCCGCGACTTCTCCCAGCTCCCGCGCTGCGGCGAGTGCTTTAAGCACGGCGGCGAGTCGCATGCCTTCAACGACGTCCTCACCCGCGTGCAGAACCTCCCCGGGGTAGCCAAGGACGTGGTGCGCAAGGTGATCGACGTGCGGTACCGCTGAGAACGATGAACGATGAAGGATGAACGATGAACGAGACGCAGGTTCATCGTTCATCTCTCATCGTTCATCGTTCGTGAACGCATGACGCTCATCATCAACATCGCCCTCGGCGTCCTCCCTGCTCTCATCCTCGGCGCGAGCATCGCCGCCGGCGTGGACGATGACCGTCCCCACCGGCGCATGTTCGTCTTCGTTTACGGCCTCTGGGCCGTCACGCTCTCGATGTGGAACTGGATGCGCTCGGCGCCTGTTGCCTGGATCGTGTTGTGGGCCGTGGCAGGCGCGACCGCGCTCACATGGTTCGGCCTGACCCGGCGGCGGTAGTACGATTGCGGCCATGCGCCGCGGGCTCGCCTTCCTCCTCCTGCTGCTCTCTGCCGCCATTCCGACGTATGCCCGCGAGGGCTTCGGCTTCACGAAGAAGGCCGTGGCCATGACGCGGACCATCCCGCCGGCGATGAACGTCAGCGCCTCGCGACTGAAGATCACGTCGAAGACGGACCGGTCGCGCGAGGAGGACGACGCCGAGTCGCTCCGCCGCTACACCGAGGAGGCCATCCGCGCCGGTGACGGGCGCTTCAACTTCGACGGCGCGCCGCAGCTCACCATCAGCCTCTTCCTCGGGCCGTTCGAGTCGCGCGAGTCGTGGGAGACGAAGACGGAGACGGAGTACCGCCAGACCGGCACGCGCTCGGTCTGGAACTCGTACAAGAAAAAGTACGAGGAGAAGCCGGTCTATGACAACGTGCCGGTGACGAAGCACCTCAAGACGCTGACCGCATCGCTCGACGGCAGCTATCGCATCACCGACGCGAAGGGGAAGACGATCGACTCCGGCAGCATCGACCGCAGCTTCAGCCGCTCGTACGAGGAAGGGAACGGCGCGCCGTCCACCGACGCGGTCGCCTCCGACCTGCTGCACGACGCGGCCATCACCGTCGCGTCGCGCATCGTGCCGACCTCCACGCGGGTGATGGTGATGATGCCCAAGGGCAGCTTCGAGTCTTTCATCCCCCTCGCCGAGTCGGGCGCGTGGGACCGCTATCTCGCCTCGGTGCAGCAGGTGCTGGAGAAGCGCGACCGCGAGAGCGAGGCCTACCGCCAGTACGCCCTCGGCCTCGGCAAGGAAGGAACGGCCTACCTGACGAAGGACGCCCGCCAGGCCGCCGCCCTCCTCCGCGAGGCGCAGACGCACTACCAGAACGCAGTGCAGTACAACCCGTCCGAGACGCTCTTCGGCCAGGCCTACTCCAGCCTGCTGTCCGCCGGCACCATTGCTCCGCCGCTGCCGCGCGTGACGGAGAGCGTCGCGCAGTACGAGACGTGGGCTTCCGGTCCCGCGCCCGCCGCCGCTGCTTCATCTTCGAAGACCCTTCGCAACGACACGATCGTGCAGATGGTGAAAGCGGGCCTCTCGGATGAGAACGTGATGCTGGCCATCGACTCCGCCACCGCCACCGACTTCGATACCGAGCCCGACGCGCTGATCGCGCTGCGCAAGGCGGGCGTGAGCAAGACGGTGATCGCCCGGATGCAGAAGAAGAAGCGCTAGCGGCGCGGACTGTCATCCTGAGCCCCGCAGAGGGCGAAGGATCCGAACCGATCTCGCGCGGCGCCTGAAGGTACGGATCCTTCGCCGTCTTCGCGGCTCAGGATGACACGCGCGGCGCGGCTTCTGCTTACGTGTACGCCGATCTTCTCCGGCGCGTTCCAACCGCGGAACGCCTCAGAACCACCGATCCCGAGGCGCGCCTCATCGAGGCCGGCGAGATCGCCCAGGCGCTCATCGACGAGGAGTTCCGCCGCAACGGCTTCGATGCGCTGACGCCGCTGCACCGCGCGGCGCTGTCGTTCGCTCGCGGTCACGAGTGCGAGCTCGCGCTGCCGGATGTCATCGAGTCGAAGGTGCCGGAGGGGTACGCGTTCTACGCCGTTTACCCCGCCTTGTACGAGCGCGCCGCGCGGAGCCTGCCGAAAGCGGAGCGCAACGTCGTGATCGGCATCCGCTCGATCGGCACCTCGCTGGGCGCCGTCGTGGCGAACGCGGTCGACGCCGACCTCTTCATCACCGTGCGGCCAGTCGGCCATCCGTTTCAACGTGAGCTCGCGCTGAGGGAGGACATCATCGACCGCGGGGCGAGGTACCTCATCGTCGATGAGGGGCCGGGACTGTCCGGCAGCTCCTTCGGTTGCGTCGCCGATTACCTGGAGGATCACGGTGTCGATCAGATCGTGATGATGCCCAGCCACGCGGGCTCGCCCGGACCGCAGGCCTCCGCGCGGCATCTCGAACGATGGCGATCCGTCCAGCGCCCGGTTGCGGACTTTGACGCGTTCTTCTGCGACACGATCCTGCCCGAGATCGCGCAGCTTGCCGGTCCTGTGGACGGCGAGCCGCGAGACCTCGGCGCCGGCGCGTGGCGCACATTCGTGAAGGGCGCCGACGAGGTGCCGGTGTGGAAGAACCGCGAGCGCCGCAAGTACCTGCTCGACGGCAAGTGGCTGGCAAAATTCGCAGGCATCGGACCATACGGCGCAGCAAAGCTGGAGAAGGCGCGTCGCCTCACCACCATCCCGCATGTGCTCGGCCTCGTGCGCGGCTTCCTCATCGAGCAGTGGATCGACGGAGCGCGCATCGCCGACCGCGCATCGCTTCGCGAGCCGGTGCGCCGTCACCTCGAACAGCTCCGCGGTCTCGACAGCGACAACCGGATGCATCCCTGGGAGTGGATCGAGGCGCCGGACGGCCGCATCCTCAAATGCGACGCGCTCGACCACAGCCTCGCGCACGACGGCCTCGGCGCGCGCGGCAGCGAGTGGGACACGGCCGGCGCCGTCGTCGAGCTCGGCCTCGATTACGACGTCGATGTGCGGGAGTACGCCGCCGCCCAGGAGCAGATCTTCCGTCAGGGCGCGCGGGAGAGCGACGCGGAAGAGGCGCGCCGATTGAACCGGCGCGCCGATTACTACGCGAGCTTTACCTGAAGCTGATCGGGATGTCGTCCATGGTCAGCACGCCGGGGCGGGCGCTGACGATGCGCGGGATCGAATTCACGACCATTGCCGCCGTGGCCCGGTCGCCGTGCACGCCGTCCTTGATCGTCATCTCCACGTTCGGCACGCCGGTGACGATCACCTTGTCCGCGGCCACCGCCTCGGCGCCGACGTACATCCGCAGCTCGAGGTTCACCTGGATCCGGCCCGTGCCGGAGATCGTCTGATGCACCCCGGCGACCTGTCCCGGCGCGCACTTCAGATACTGCGTCACGATCTCGCGGTCGGCGATGATCGGCTCGATCTTCTCCTCCGTCACGCTCTCGAACTCCACGCCGAGGCCGTTGCCGACCATCATCAGCGACTCGCGCAGGCCCATGTGCTTGATCTTGCCGGCGGCGACGGCGGCGCGGAACTCGTCGGGCGTCATGCCCGCGCCGACCTTGCGCTGGAGCGGCTCGCGGCGGGTGGAGGCGTTCTGGATGCGGATGATGTCGAGCTGTTTGATGTCCTGACAGACGGAGGTGATGGTCAGCGGCAGCTTGTCCATCACGAAGCCGGGATTCACGCCCGTGCCGAGGAGAGTGACGTTGTTCGTGTGCGCGGCGATCTGCAGCTCCTCCCGGATCGCGGCGTCGAGCGGGAATGACAGCTCCTCGCAGGTCGAGACGACGTGACAGCCGCGCCCGAGGAGGTCCTTGAGCTGTGCGGCGACCTCGCGCAGACGCGAGCCGGTGGAGTGGCAGACGACTTCCGGCTTCCCTTCCACCTGCGGCGTGACCTTGACGCCCACCTCCCGCCCGAGGCCGATCACCTCGCCGACGTCGCGCCCGATCTTGCTCGGGTCGATGTCGACGGCGGCCACGAGTCGCACCCACGGCTTGCTCAGGAGCAGCCGCGCGATCTCGGCGCCGATCGGCCCGATGCCGTACTGCGCGACGTTGACGGGTTGGATCATTCGCTACCTCGTTCGCAAAAAAAGTCCGCGCATTGTATAGAACGATGAACGAGGAAGGATGAACGATGAACGAAGGCAGGCAAGCGCCTCGTTCATCGTTCATCGTTTGCAAAAAGGACGGGTTGCTCTTCGGCAGGCTCGTCTTCATCCACGAAGTTCGAAAGCCCGATCCCCGCCAGGCGGTAGCGCGCGTCGGGGCCGAACTCGAAGCGCCGCAGTAGCTCCGCGCCGATCGTAGCCAGCTCCTCGGCCGACGACGGCGGCGTGTCGGGGGTGAGGCGGCGAGTGGCGGTCTCGAACTTGCCGGTGCGGAGCTTGACCGTCACCGTGCGGCCGACCATCTCCTTCTGCCTGAGCGCCTCCCACAGCTTCTGCGACTCCTTGCGGATGTACTCCTCGACCTCGGCCAGGGTGATGTCCTGGGCGAAGGTGTTCTCGCTCGACCACGACTTGCGCTTGCGCGAGGCGACCACCGGCGACTCGTCGATGCCGCGCGCGAGCTCCCAGAGGCGTGTGCCCCATTTGCCGAAGCGGGCGATCAGCTCGTCGTTGCTGAAGCGCTGGAGGTCGCCGACCGTGGCCACGCCCATCTCCGTCAGCACCGCCTCGGTGGCCTTGCCGACGCCGGGGATCTTGCGCACCGGCAGCGGGATGAGAAAGCGCTCCACCTGGTGAGGGCGGATGACGAAGCAGCCGTCCGGCTTCTTCCAGTCGGAGGCGATCTTGGCCAGGAACTTGTTCGGCGCGACGCCGGCCGAGGCGGTGAGGTCCGTCTCGGAGCGGATCTCGCGGCGGATCGTCTCCGCCGTCTCCGTCGCGGTGGGGATGCCGGTCAGCTCCTGGGTGACGTCGAGGTAGGCCTCGTCGAGCGAGAGCGGCTCCACGAGCGGCGTGTGGCGCTCGAAGATGGCCCGGATCTGATGCGACACCGTGCGGTACTTGTCGAAGTTCGGGGCGATGAAGATGCCGCTCGGGCAGAGACGCTTGGCCCGCGAGGCGGGCATCGCCGAGTGGACGCCGAACTTGCGCGCCTCGTACGACGCGGCGCAGACCACGCTCCGCTCGCCCGGCCAGCCGACGATGACCGGCTTGCCGCGCAGCGCCGCGTCGTCGCGCTGCTCCACCGACGCATAGAATGCGTCCATATCGATATGGATGATCTTGCGCATCTCGCGACCACGCCCGCCTTCATCGTCGACCGAAAGCGCCTGCAGCGCAACTGCGAGCGGATGCGCGAGAAGGCCGCCTCGAGCGGCGTGACCTTCCGCCCCCACGTGAAGACGCACAAGGTGGCGCAGATCGGGCGGATGCAGCACGGCGGCGGCTTCGGCCCGATCACCGTCTCCACTCTCGCGGAGGCGGAGCATTTCGCCGACGCCGGGTTCCGCGACATCACGTACGCGGTGCCGATCGCGCCTGAGAAACTGCCGCGTGCGGCGGCGCTGGCGGCGAGGGTCGAGCGGCTGAACATCCTGCTCGACTCGTACGACGCTCTACGCGCGGTAGAGTCGTTCGGGACGCTTTTCGATGTCTTCCTCAAGATCGACTGCGGCTATCACCGCGCCGGCGTGGAGATTCATCATCCGGACAGCCTGCGCCTGGCGCTCGACATCGCCCGCTCGCCGATGATCCGCTTCCGTGGGCTGCTCACTCACGCCGGCCACTCGTACAACGCGCGCGACCTCGAGGAGGTGCGGCGCATCGCCGCGCAGGAGGCGGCCGTGCTGACCCGCTTCCGCGCCCTCGACGCGGAGCTCGCCGACGTCACGCGCAGCATCGGCTCGACCCCCACCGCCTCGATCGTGGAGCGATTCGCCGAATGCGATGAGGTCCGCCCGGGTAACTACGTCTTCTACGATGCCTTCCAGGCGACGCTCGGCTCCTGCGCGCTCGACGACGTGGCCGTCTCGGTGCTGACGACGGTCGTCGGCTCTTATCCGGAGCGGCGCGCGCTGATCGTCGACGCCGGCGCGCTCGCGCTGTCGAAGGATGTCGGGCCCGACCATCTCGATCCGGCGTTCGGCTTCGGCATCGTCTGCGACCTCGACCTCGAGCCGCTGCCGATGAAGCTGATTGCGCTCTCGCAGGAGCACGGGAAGATCGCCACCGAAACGACGCTGCCGGTCGGCACGCGGCTGCGCATCATCCCGAATCACTCCTGCCTCACCGCGGCGATGTACGAGACGTACCAGATCGTTGACGGGCAGCGGATCGTCGATCAGTGGCGCCCCGCTCGCGGCTGGTAGCAGGGTTGCACTCTTCCGCCGCGGAGGCGCATATGCCACGCGACGAGAACGAGCCGCAGAGCTACGGCAGCGGACCCGAGTGGGTGGAAGGCGATGTCGGGCAGACGGTGAACCGGCAGAAAGGGAATCCGAACTCGCAGCACTCCGACTTTTACGAGTCGCGCCGCGACAGCGAGGAGAGCGGCGAGCATCAGGGCGGCCACGTCTCGGATTACCAGGCGTCCGATTACCAGGCATCCGAGGGGGTACGGCCGTCTCCGCCGGTGGGGCAGGAAGACGCGGCGCAGACCGGCCAGCCGAAGCGCGACTCGTTTTTCAAGAAGAGAGACTACCAATAGGCAGCTCACAGGTCACAGCTCACAGGGGCTCCGCTTTGCCGGGAGCCTGGTGGGGAACGTTCTCCCTGTGAGCTGTGAACTGTGAACTGTGCGCTTTCCCGGCTACCATAGCCCCGCTCCATGAGCGGTGATCTGTTGGCGGGCGGCAGTTATGCCGGGACCGGACTCGCATATGCGACGGGCTCGGTAGCGCTCGCCATCCTGATCCTCGGCGCGGCGGTGCTCCACCGCGGCCGCCGCGCGCCCGTCAGCGTCCTCTTCTTCGTCATCACCGTCGCCGAGGCCGGCTGGCTGGCCGCCTTCGCCCTGATGTACGCCTCGCTCGACGCGTCCACCGCCGTCCTCTGGGCCCGCGTGGCGCACTTCAGCTCGTGCTTCATCGCCCCGGCCATCTTCCACTTCGCCGCCGCGCAGGTCGGCAGGCGCAAGCAGCTCCGCAACTGGATCCTCGGCTTCTGGCTGGTCTGCGGCGCGATCGCCGTCACGGGGCTGGTTACGCCGTGGTTCGTACACGGCGTGCGGCTCTACCCGTGGGGGTTCTACGCCGCCGGCTCGCTCGTCAACAGCATCTGGGTGCTCCTCTTCGGCGCGATTCTGCTGTTCGCCATGCGCCTCTTCAGCCGCGCCTACCATCAGAGCGACGGGGCGGCGCGGGAGCGGGCGGCGGCCTTCCTCCTCGCCTTCGCCATCAGCTCCATCGCCGCGCTCGACTACCTGCCGACGGTCAACATCGACGTCTACCCGGTGGGCTACGTGGCCATCCTTGCCTTCACCATCATCGCCGCCAGCACCATCTGGCGGTACCAGCTCGCGGACCTCACGCCGGAGTACGCCGCCGGGCAGATCCTGGAGACGATGAAGGGGGCGGTGCTCGTGGTCGACATGAAGGGCCGCATCCGCGTCGTAAACCGCGCCGCGTCGCAGCTCCTCGGATATCACCGCGACGAGCTCCGAGGGATGCACATCCGGACGATCATCGATCCTGAGTCGAACCTCTCGACGGGGCAACTGCTGGACAGCATGGGCATCCTCGAGGCGCAGATGGTCTGGCGCGGCGCCCAGGGACAGCTCATCCACATTCTCGCGTCGTCGTCGCTCGTGCGCGATGCCGAGGGGCTGCCGGTCGCGGTGGTGTACGTGGCCAGCGACTTCGGCGAGCGGCGGCGGGCGGAGCAGGCGCTGCGGGAGAGCGAGCAGCGCTACCGCTCGCTCTTCGACGCGAATCCGCTGCCGATGTGGAT